>JASFVG010000182.1:0-9032 GCA_050049955.1 Anaerolineae bacterium
AGGAGTTGTGGGAAAGTCGCCACTGGCCGAGCGTCTCTTGCTATCTCAGAAGGCACTGGTCTTGGACACTTCTGTCACCCGTCCAGACCCCAGTCGCCGGCAGAGCATCCCACAAGACGTGGACTCGACGAACATTCCATGAGAGGGGAAACGATGCATGACGAGACCCCGATCCGGCAGTCCGTGCAGGTCGTCTTGATACCCGGCGGCGAGTTCCTTATGGGCGATGATTCGATGGGGGACCATAGCCCCGCTCATCGCGTGGTCCTGGATCCCTTCTACATCGACGCCCACGAGGTCACCAACGCACGGTACCACGCGTTCTGTCAGGCGACAGGACATCGTCTGCCGGAGTTCTGGGAGCGGAGCGGGTTCCGATGCGGACCCGAGTTTCCCGACCATCCGGTGGTGGGGGTGAACTGGCGGGATGCCGTAGCATACGCCACCTGGTGCGGCGGGCGACTGCCCACCGAGGCAGAGTGGGAGTACGCGGCCCGCGGCGGTCTCAGCGGCATGGATTGGCCCAACGGGGACTCCCTCGATCCGTCGTATGCCAACTTCAAGACATCCGAGCTCGGTGGGCCCGTGGCAGTGCGTAGCTATCCGGCCAACGGCTTTGGCCTGTTTGAAATGGCGGGCAACGTGGTAGAATGGGTCTCTGACTACTACAGCGCCGACTACTATGCCTGGAGCGCTCCGTTCAATCCGCAGGGCCCGGAGACCGGCCGGTTTCGCGTGATCCGCGGTGGCGGATGGCACTCCGGCTCAGCGTGCTGTAGAGTCTACTTCCGGAACGCCCTGCCCGAGAACTGGGTCGACATCGCCGTCGGGTTCCGCTGCGCCCGCGACATCGAACGATGATCACTGACCAGCAATCAGAATGAACTGGGAAGCTTTCCTTTCAGCGCTTGGGCTCGTGTTCGTAGCCGAGTTTGGCGACAAGACGCAGCTCGCCGTGATCACCCAGACCTGCAAGCACGGCAGGCCGTGGGCCGTCTTCGCCGGTGCGAGCAGCGCATTGATCGCGGTGACAGCCCTGGGGGCCATTGGCGGGCAGGTCTTGGGCCGCCTTGTTCCCGAAGCCGTACTGCGCATGGCTGCCGCCCTCGCGTTCATAGTGATGGGTGCGTTCGTCGCCCGGGAAGCCACCAAAGCCAGGAAAACGCATCCAAGGGGCGCGCTGCACGCGAACCCAGGCAGTGACGCGACGGTTTGCGAGTCGAGCAAGGGTTGGGACTGGCGGGCGTTCAGCTCGACCTTTGGGCTACTGTTCGTGGCCGAGCTGGGCGACAAGACCCAGCTAGCCGTGTTGAGTCTCTCCGGCAAGAACGGCACTGTGTGGGAAGTGTTCGCCGGCGGGGCCTTGGCTTTGACACTGGTGACGGCCATCGGAGCTGCCGGCGGCCAGGCGCTCTCCCAGCTCATTCCGCAGCGAGCAATACGCTGGGCCTCTGCTCTGGCCTTCCTCGCCATGGGCACCCTGATCGCGACTGGCCTGCTGTGAGGCACCCGCCCCGCCCGGCATGAAGTCCTGGGCTCTGGAGCAACAAGGGCCCCCGGATGGCATTCGCCTAGCCCGGAGCCGCCTCGCTCGATGGCCGGCCACCTCCACGAGCGTCTAGGGCTGCAGCCCCAATCAGAAGCTGGACCCAACTTGTGGTGCGCCACCGTGCCGCACCCGAGGGCGAGAGCAGTAGCGCCTCCCCTGCACTCCCAAGGGCCTGGGGCTCGGCTCCTATCTTCAAACCCGCTCCTCCACCCTTGGTCAGCGCAGAAGGAGTTCGACGTACTGGTTGATGACGGCCTCCTCTAAGGGCCCGGAGTGCCTGACCTGTATCACCCCGTTCCGGTCGATGAAGAAGCTGCTGGGAATGCCTCTCACCAGGAAGTCGCGAGCCGCGATACTGCCCTGGTCCAAAAGGATCGTGAACGTGAGTCCCTGTGCCTCGACGAAACTCTGTACCTCGCTCGTTTCCTCAGCGATATCCACCGAGATGATGACCAGGTCGGTGTCCTGGTAACGATCGTAGCTGGCTTGGAGAGCAGACCGCTCTCGACGGCAGTGCGGTCACCAGGTGGTCCAGAAGTTGAGCAGCACCGGCTTTCCCCTCAGATCGCTGAGGGTAACGATTCCGCTCCCGTCGAGGGCTGGCAGCGCGAGCTTGGGTGCCAGAGCGCCCGCCTCGGGGCCTACGGGCAAATCGAGGTCCGGTGCGGGGGTTGGCTCACCCATCGGCTTGGACGCCGGTGTAGGGTTGGGAGTCTGGGTAGGCGGGGAAGGTGGCCCGAACGTCGCGATGGGTGTCTGAGTCGGCTCAAGCGTCGGAGTCGGCGTTGGCCCGACCACGATTCGCGTGGGCGCCAACTCAGTCGGAGCAGGCGCGTCGCCTGCCGGGTCGGACGGCTCGCTTGCCAGTTCAGGCGCCGCTGCCCCTTGGCAGCCTGCAGCCATGATGGCCAGGCCGGCCGCGAGCAGCAGCACGAGCACAAGGATTGACAGGCCGGACACCTTCCATTCTGATCCCTGGGCGCCTGTCATCGGACCAACACTCCCTTGGTAGCCGGCACCCAGCCCGTTTGCGTCTTACTTGTACTCAAAGATGCCTCCGTGCACACTCCTGTCCGTGCAAAGGTTTCGCCGACCGCGTCGAGCGGATGGGCACTCGCTACGTGTCGCTTCTGTCGGAGCCCGCCGTGCCCCAGACGCTGAACCAAAGTCAGTTTGCGAGGCTGACCAAAGTCCTGGGCCGATGCAGCCTCCCCGGCATTCTCGCTTCCCCGACGGCTCTGTCCTAATGGAACCCAAACCAGGCCGGTGCGTCCACTGCCGGGTTCTCGGCAGAGTCACGGAATATAACCGGGGATGCGACCTCCGTCAAGCTCAGAAGCGTCAAGCAACAGAGACCGGACAAGGCACCGTCAGCCCCGCAGTAGGCGAGCTGAGCTGGCCATAATCAGCAGGTCTGGGATCGACTGAGCGGCGGCGGCCGCGACAGGCGGCAGGATGCCAAGCGCTGCCAGAGCTATGCCGGCGACGTTGTAAAGCAACCCGAGGGCCAGATTCTGCTTGATCACGCGAAACGTGCGTCGTCCAATGCGAACTGCCTCGGGGAGAGCGCGCCAGTCATCCTGCATCAGAGCGATGTCGGCGGCCTCTAGTGCCACGTCCGTTCCCGCCACGCCCATAGCCACTCCTACATCCGCCTGGGCCAAGGCCGGCGCGTCGTTCACGCCGTCACCCACCATCAGCACTGTGTGTCCCCGATCCTGCAATCCCTTCACCACGGCGATCTTGTCCTCGGGGAGCATCTCGGACTGGTAGTCGACACCGAGCCCCAGGGCCAAGGGACTCGCGGAGAGCTCGCTGTCACCCGTAAGCAGCAGTAGGCGCCGGACACCCAGCTGCCGCAACGCATCCAGGGCCTCCGGGACCTCAGGACGAGGCCTGTCTTCGACAGCCAACAGGCCTGCAACCCGCCAGTCATAGGCCACGAAGAAGACGGTCTTGCCGGCTGATCGCCAGGCTGTCGCTTGGTTGTCCGTCGCGGATGGTAGGGGCACTCCCTCGGCTTCCAGCAGCTGACGGGTCCCGACCAGGATATGCGCACCGTTTGAGACCGCCCTCACGCCGAGCCCAACCAGCGGTTCGAACTCCTCCGGTGGTGTGGGGGTGAGCCCACGCTGTCGGGCGGCCTGCCGCACAGCTGCTGCCACCGGGTGCTCAGACAAGCGCTCCGCGGTAGCCGCCACCTCCACAACCTGATCCTCCGTCCAGCCGTCCCAGGCCACGACGTCGGTGACCGTTGGACGTCCGAAGGTCACGGTCCCCGTCTTGTCCATCACCACAGTGTCGACGCGGGCCAGCAACTCCAGGTACCGCCCGCCCTTGATCAGGATGCCCTGCCGCGCCGCGCGCCCCACGGCCGCGATGACGGCCGTCGGCGTGGCCAGGGCGATCACGCAGGCACAGGATACGAGCAAGACAGCAATGGCGGCCGTCAGGTCACGGCCCACCAGATACGTTAGGGCTGCGGCGCCCACGACAACTGGAATGTACCAAGCTGTGAAACGGTCTGCCAGACGCTGGACGGGGGCCCGGTTCGCCTCCGCCTCCTCCACCAATTGAATGACGCGGCCAAGGGTGGTTTCGGCGCCAGCCCTGGTCACCCGCATAGTGAGGGCGCCACCGTGAGCGATCGTGCCGGCGAGGAGCCGGCTGCCAGGCTGCTTGTGGACAGGCATACTCTCCCCGGTGATAGGCGACTGATCCACAGCGGCGCTGCCGGTCTCCACCCGACCATCGGCGGGCACCCGTTCCCCAGGCCGCACGATCAGCCGGTCGCCCGGCTTCAGAGCCTCGATGGCTACTTCCTGCTCCTCGTCGCCCTCAAGCCGATGAGCGGTCTCGGGCGCCAGAGACATGAGTGCTCGAATGGCCCGGCGGGAGCGGTCGGTGGTCATGCCCTCCAGGGCATCAGAGACACGCATGAAGAAGACGATGACGACCGCCGCGGGGAATTCGCCGATGGCGAGCGCGCCGATGATGCCCAGCGACATCAGAGCGTGGGCCGTGACATGTCCGTGGAAGAGAGCCAGGACAACCTTTCGGAAGATGGGGTAGCCGCCCACCAGGATGGTGATGATCGCAGCCCAGGGAGGAACGCGCGCCACCGCGGCTTCGAACAACCCGAGCCGCTCGCCGACCGTTTCCGCGAGGATCGCCAGGGCCACAATCGCGACGAAGAGACCAGTCAGCCGCTCCGCCAAGCCCGAGACCCGCTCCGGACCGGCGTCCCCCGCCCCATCAGCCACTCGGTAACCGGCGCTTTCGACCGCCTTCGTGATGCGACTCCGGCTGACGAGGTTGGGATCGTAAACGACATCGAGTCGTTCGGCAACCAGGTAGACGCGGGCCTCGCGAACACCGGGCACGCCTCGCACGGCCTCCTCAGTGTGGAGGGCGCACTCGGCGCAATCCATACCCTTCACGTGAAACCGTCGCTTCTGCCACTGCTGAACTGTCATAGCGCAACCAGCGGCGACCTACCTTCTGAAGAGTAGCTCATAGCCGGTGGCCTCCCAGGCCCGCATCCCGCCGTCGACCTCTTTGACGTTCGTGTAACCGAGCGAGATTAGCGCTTCCGCCGTCTCACTCATCGGCCCGGTCAAGCAATACAGCACGATGGCCGCGCCCTTGTCCGGGAGCTCTCCGGTGTGATCTGCGATCTCTTCAAACGGAATGAACAGATCCGTCTGCGGTATCTCTCCCTTGTAGGGGATGTGGACGTTGACCAAGGTGGTGTCCTTCTCCTCCAACAACTCTGGCAGCTGGTCCACTGTGATGTCAGTGTACCCCTTTCCGCCGATTTCCCCGGCGACTCGGCAGCCCAGGCGGCCAACACAATTGCCACAACCGAGGCCAGCAATGAAGCTGAAGTTGCTCGCCGTCCTACCATTCACTCCCCGCGATAGGCCATCGTCCGGGGGCAGAATCCGCCGTACCCTCGGCGTGGCCACACCGGCCTGCAGCTGACTAGTAGCCGGAAGCTGTCGGGTAGCCAGCCTTCGTCCACGCTTCGAATCCGCCGGTGAGGGCGAACACGTTCTTCGGATCGACTCCCTGGTTGATCACGACGAGCGCCACCCGGGCGCTCTGCTGTTCAGCCGGTCACGTTCAGTAGAAGATGATGTCTTGGTCAGCGGGCAGCTCACCGGCTCGCGCCGCTGCGTCAGCCTCAGGAAATGAGACGGCACCGGCCGCGTGCGAGCTGCGAAACGATCGCTCGGAGCGCGTATCATACAGAACAGCCTGCCCAGCATCTACGAGCAGCCGTGCCTCTGTGACGCCGATCCGCAGGACTTCGTCGGCACTGCTGACATCTCGCGTCGCGGCAGCCGCCTCGACCTCCGGCTCGGGGTTCAGGGTGCCACAACCAGCAAGCAGCAGAACCAGACCGATCAGGGTGGCCTTCCACATTCTGTTTTTCATCTGTCCTTTCCTTGCCTCATCAACAGGCCGACGAGTCCTTGGCCGCCTCAAACCTGTCTGTGCCTAGAGGGCCTCCTCAGACCTGTGTGCCAGCCCCCCTCTTCGTTGTCGAGTGGCCCGCGGCCCCTTACTGCTGGGCCTCCTCGACCAGGTCCTGGAGCGTCGTGGCATCGAGAAACGCCGTCATCATCTCCGACAGTCTACTCCAGAAAAGGTGGGTCTCACAGCACGCCAATCGACTGCACGGCTCGCAGCCCGACTCCATACACGGCGCTAGCACAACCGGCCCTTCCACAGCCCTGACCACGTCCCCGGCCCGGATCGCGGGGGCTTCGCGTGCCAACCGGTACCCCCCACCGGGGCCCTTATAGCCCTCCACCAGCCCCGCGGCCTGGAGCTTGTGGAAAAGCTGAGCGACGTAGTCGGACGATATGCCCTGCCGATCGGCGATGTCCGCGCGGGCAACGGGTCCATCGCCCGCGTGCACGGCCAGGTCGACCATCGCGCGCAGCGCATACCGTCCCTGGGTGGTAATGCGAATCACGTGACCCCCACAAACTCGCACTGCCTGATCTCACCGCCCGGGGGGACAACCACAAAGTCACGAGTGACCCACTCCGCTCCCTCCACTCCGTTCTCGCTCAGGGCAAAGGCCGTATCAACCAGGCGGCGCAGGTAGTCGTCCGAGCCGAGGATCTCCTCGTACGCCAGGTCCCAGCGACTGCAGAAGCGCGCCACTTCCAGGGCTGCTGGACGGTAGCGGTCCAGATCAGCACGGTTGGGAGCCACTAGCGCTAGGCGCTCATAGGCCTGGTACATCTGATCCAGGATACTGAGGGCCTCCTCCTCGCCGTACCTCTCCGCATACTTATGGTACTCGCTCAAGGGATGGCTGCCGGATTCGAGCCACCCCTCGCTCAGATAGTAGGTACCCGGCACGGCGCTGAACTCTCGGTAGTAGGCCTGGCGAGATCCCAGGAGCAGCGCGATGCAGTCGTCGACACGCGGCGCCAGGAGCATGTGCACACCGGCGCTTATACCGTCGAGTCCATTGCCACATAGGCCGTAGCCGAGCACAACCAAGCTGGGGTCCTTAAGGGCGTCGATCGCCTGCTGGAGCGCCCCGGTCATCTTGCTGGGCACCTGGTGCAATCCGTAGTCCATGAAGGCCACCTCGCGCCAGAGACCCCCGGGGAGAACACGCTCCAGCATAGCCTGAAGCACCTGGCAGGCGATGACCACTACGGGCAACGTGCCTTGGTGGGCGCTTCTCGTGCATCCTATTGCGTCGGTTGACGACATCGGCTCGGTATGTTGCCGCATCCCTCACGTGCCTCTTCTGGTGCCATCGTTAGGCGACGGCCCAAGATTGTACAGTAGTTGAGTGATCTTGTCAACTATTCGAAGGACAACCGGACCTTGGGGTAGGCGACTGCGCTCTAATGGGCAGCGGATAGAGGGAGCGTGAACGCGGGGCGGCGGCCAGCCGGCTGACCGGGCTCCATACCCACCTTGCGAGGGACGCACATCCTCAACCCGTGCTCCGGTCCGTCGACTGTTTGTGGAGCCCGGGCAACAATAGTATAATGGCAGTGGTGTGCAGCAGTCGGTTGGACACCGGCTCGTCCAGATTCTGAACTGCCATCGCGACGTTGACAACGACATAGGCTGCCCGCCCACGCCACGGCCTACATCCATCACGCCCTCCCTGTCTGACCGGCGGGCACAACGGCACGCAGCGGCCTCGCGGTTGCCGCTGGCGACTATTCCTCGAATCTGACCAATTGAGGCCCGTCCGCTAGCTGGTTCGTCTGTCCGATCCGGCACTTAACGCTACATCGTACCGAAGAAGTGTGCTCGCTCGATCGCTGATCCAACGAGATGGGCGATGAATATCGGTCGGGGAGTAGACGCAATCAGTGCATCCGCGTTGTCAATCACAGTGACCATCGGCTGTGGATCAGGGGGCGGTGAGGAGGCGCTGGCGCCCCCGGACGCGCCCACGGCTGCGCCCACTGGCGGGTGTGACCAGAGCATCTCCAAGGGGGTGGACTGCCATTGAGGACGTGACCTCAGAACCCGGCTCTACAACGGAGGTACAATGAACGAGACAGGCACACGTTTGATCGCCCTCATAGCCGTTGCCCTGCTAGTGACCGCGGGCTGCGGGCCACAGATCACGGAGGACAAACGGCAAGCTACAGCCACACCGGTGGTTGCCGCTCCTACAGGCCGGTGCGGCGACGGTGTCTGTGACGCTGCGGAGCAGGCCAACCCCAGCCTCTGCCCGCAGGACTGCGAGAGCTCTGAAATGGCACCTGCTGCAGCGCCTGAGACACCGGGAGCGACACCGGAGGACGCCACGGCTACCCCCAAGCCGCAGGCTGAGGGGGTAGGCGACAAGTGTGGCGACGGCATTTGCGATGCCGCGGAGCGGGCTGATCCCGCGCTCTGCCCGGCCGACTGCGCCGCCGCAGCTGAATCCGCGGATGACTCCGAAGATGATCCAGGCGGAGGCGAGGAGCCGCAGTGCGAGGTCGAGGAATGGACGATGACTATCGAAGGGTGTTCTACCTGGAAGGATATGCAGGTTTCCGCCGAATTGTGCACTGCGTTCGTGGGAGGCTTCACCGTTCAGGAATCGTGCAGAATCATCGGCACCGGCAGTGGTCGATACAAGAACTGCGAATACGTGAATCCGACAGGGCTTTGCACATTCGAGATCGAATGCCCGGAGTTCCAGATGCCCATTAGCGGGGAGGCTGTCTGGACTGATGGGATCACGGAGACCTTGAGAATTCAGGTGGATTCGAGCAGTGTATTTGAGTCGGGAACCATGACGTGCTATGGACAGACCAAACCAATAGACTTCGTTCCTGTGCTGCAGACCGGCTTCGCCAGCGCCACGCGAAATGGCGATGGCCATTTCTGCGAAATCGAGGTCGTGGAATACATCGATAGCTTCGGCGTTCACGTGAATGGGCAAGACGCAGTGGCGCCTGAGAATGCCTCTTACGATTTCATAGCGGAGGTGTATCCCGGT
>JASFVG010000183.1:0-8987 GCA_050049955.1 Anaerolineae bacterium
ATCGCCAGATCCCGGCCTGGGAGCGGCGAGAAGCCCTATCTTGGCGCCGCCGACGGGGATCTGGCGATCCCCTCTGAGCGGACGTGCTGCGGAAGGATTTCCGCCGAGATGTACTAAGGATGGTCCACGGGTTCCAGGTAGTTACCGATTGCCCACCAGACCTGCTCCTCGTTCTCGGGATCACGTATCCTCCACCATGGGGCACCGGCAGCTGTGGTGGGGCCCTCGACGACGATGAAGACGGACCCCTCGGACGCTACGGCCAGTCGAGCGTAGTTCGCGCCGGGCCCGGATCGGAGGCTGAGGCCATCGCCCCCGGTGCCGGCGATCTGCACGTATCCGCCGATGACGATGCCGGTGGAGGCAGTGGGGGTGGCACCGTCGGGCGGCTCCTCCGACTCGGGCTCCGCGGGCGTGCGGGATGGCGTGGCGGCCGGCCTGCGCGAAGCGGTGGGCGTCCAGATGATGGCCGTGGGCGTGGGACTCTGCGGAGAGAAGCGGCCCCGGAGGAGGTAGATGCCCCATAGAGCACAGAGCACGAGAAGAAGGACCGCTGCGAAGCCGACGAAGACCCAAACGCGACCAGGGATCTCCGCGAGAACCGATCGGGCGGCCGGGCGCGCGTGGCGACCGCGGTCCTTTCCCTTCTTCCGGCTGGGGACAGTCTCATCAAGCCAGTTGTCGGCGGGCATCAGTGCCTCCTCTCTGTGCTGCGGCACTCAACCGGGATCAGGGATCCATTCGGGGTGCCGTTAGGGACAGAACAGCAGCTCCACGTCGTCCACATACAGGGATGCCGTGTCTCCATCGCCGTCGTTGACCGCACCTACATAGATGGTCACCGTTTGGCCCATGAAGGGCGTCAAGTCGTACTCGCCCTGGCGCCACTCTCTCGCATCGCTCGTCGCAAGCTCCAGAGGATGGCTCCCTTGGTCACGCAACCAGACGTAGTGGAGATCGTCCGGATCGTTGTTCTCACTGATAGGATAGAACCACAGTCGAAGGGTGGCGCCAGAGCCCTCGGGGAGGGTGATCTGCTGCCTCACGGATGAGTAGGGGGCCGCGTCGTGGCCGACCAGGGCGCTTCGCTGGCCGCTGTGGAACCGGTCGGTGACATAGGTTTCGTAACCCGATTCAGGGTTGAATAGCCAGCCAGCGTCTGTCTCGAAGCCACCGTTCACGACCAGGTCGGAACAGGGGCCTACGCCACCCTGGCCGCGCGACACCAGAGGCAGCCAGGTGTGGAACCTGGAGACGACGAAAATCCCCCAGTCAGTCCAGGGGGAGGCGTTTCCGGCCTCATCCTGCACTCGCACGCGCCAAGTGTGAGGCCCGTCAGCTGCTTGCGTGACTGTGTATGAGGATCCAGCCGCTGACCAGGCCTGGCCGTCGAATTCCACCCGATAGGAGATGTCGGAGCCGCCGTCCGGTGCCACGGTCGCCCACTCGAGCACCAGATTCGGGAGCGCGGTGACGGTCACGCCACCCGTGGGCGTGATGAGGCTCGTGGGGGCAGGAGCGACGGTGTCGTAGGTGAACACTGTCTCGGCCGGGGTGTCGTCCTTGGATCCATCCGTAGCGCGACCGCGGGCTCGCAGGTGGTAGGCCCCCTGGGGCATGGAGGCAGGGAGCGGATAGGACCACGTCTCTGCCCCCGTGGCGTAGAGCCAGGTGGCCGACGCGACCCAGCCCGATCCGTTCCAGTAGTCGCCGCTGGCGCTGCTCTGGACCTGAACCTCGACGTGCGAGAGCAGCGCGGGCTGAGCGTAGGCGGATCCCGAGAAGTCGGGCAGGCTGTTGTGCGCGCTGCCGTAGGCGGGGCTGGCAATAGAGGTCTCGACAGTGACAGTGGGGTTGAGACACTCATCGAGGAAGCCAAACACGGCACCCATCACGGCGGTGCGCTGCGATGGGGGCCAGATGGTCTCAAAGGGGAAGCCAAACGTGACGACCCGCTCGCAGCCGCTAGCGTACTGCACCGCAGCCGCGCCCAAGGACACTCCCTGGTACTTGAGGGCCTCCTGGGCCCCATAGGCGTGCAGCAGGTCGGGGGACTCAGCGTCGTACATGCCAGGGGCGGCGAAGCTGAAGCTAAGGCCGTCAAAAGCCGAGCCCGTCACGCCGGTGACCTGGTAGGTCCCAGCATCATCCCCCGCGAAGTCCGCGTGCAGCACCGTGTTGTAGAAGTTGGGATCCGCGCCGGCGTAGTCGAGGTGATAGCCGATCTCGCTTCCGCTCATGAAGAGGGCGCCATCGCCCTGCAGGAAGGCGCGAACCAGAGCGCGCTCAGTGGGGTCGAGGGTCTGATCCGTCGTCGATTCCTCACCCAGAATCCAATCGACGATGGTGTAGTTGTTCAGGTTGACGCGACCGCTGCGGACGGCCCCGTTGGTGGCGCTGTCGAAGGCCAGGGGTGCGGGAATCGACTCGCCGTGCTGGACGGCGTAGTCGAAGCTATTCATCCAGTTGAGGATCATCCGCATGTTGGCGCCCTCGATGGTCTCGTCGTCCAGCAGGAGCATGGAACGATTGAGCCGGTCGAACCCGTTGACGATGAGCGTCTCGGCGGCATCGCCGACGCGCACAGCCAGGGTCTCGGTGGGGAAGGATTCGCCCCCAGCGTTCGTACCACTGACCCGGACGAACAGAAGCTGCCCCGGTGGGAGACCACCGATGGTATACTCTGTGCCAGAGGCAACCGGAATACCGTTCGACCAGCCGACCCCGTTCGGGCTCGTGTACACGCGATAACCTGTCGCCGCATGGCCCGCCAGCCCGAGGCCGTCGGTTGGTGAGGGTGCCCAGGATACGCGTACCTGGCCGCCACCGACATTCACGACGGACAGGGCAGTGGGTGGTTCGGGAAGGAGGGGGGCGCTGGGATTCCAGTACTTCACGACACCCTGATAGACAGCGCGGGCCACCAGCTGGTTGAAGCGAGGCTCCTTCAGGGTATCGGTATCGCCGGGATGATCGTGAAACCCGATCTCAAGGAGCGTGCCCGGGAGGTTGTTGGCCGGATTGTCTTCGTCCCAGAGAAGCCGCAGCTCACCGAGATTGGCCTGCCGCTGGCCCCTGTCGATCCAGCCGGCGTCCCACCCAGCGCGGATGTCGTGCACCACCTCATCGTGGACAGCATCTTGCAGATCGAGGCTACCCGAGGTGCGGGGCAGGCCATCGCCGTTGTGGACGTAGCTCTCCGTGCCGCTGTAGTCCCACTGGGCGTACCCGGTGGCGCCATTGGAGTGCCATGAGACGTAGACGGCGTCATCGTCCGTCCCAGCGTGCTCCCAACGCGCGTAGACAGGGCGCACGGTCACGTCCCCGTAGCCGGCGGCCATACCCATCTTCTGCGTATAGTAATAGGCTGCAACCTCCCACCAGGGCCTGCCAGGGGCCCAAGGGGCCGCCGTATCAATCCCACTCAGACTGTCAAACGTGCCACCACCGAAGCGCACCGCATCGGCGACGACCGTCCTCCCGGCTGAACTCGACTGGTTTGAGAGGCTCACGCGTGCGGGGTCGCCACTTAGGAAGCCGTAGGTGCCAATGTGGTGCCAGGTGTAGCCGTGGTGCCGCTGATCCACGTGGACCGTCGTCTGGCCCCCGGCGTGGTTAACCGTGTACTGCGCGTCCCAGGGGCGGTCCTGGCCGGCCTCGTACCAGACGTAGACGGCGTACTGCCCGTCTGATGGCAGGACTGCCTCCCAGCTAGCCGTGTGCGTGGCCAGCCCCGTAACAGAGCCAATCTGGTCGCAGTCACCGGCATACCCGTCGGCCGCGCCCATCCAGCCGGGTGCCGAGTAGCCGGCGTCGCCGTCGTCGACGATGGCCTCCGCGGGGTTCATATCCCGCTCGCGGACAGGCCACACCTGCGCCCCGGCATTCCACAGGTAGTGGAGCAGGTACTGGTCTACAGCCTCGGCGTTGTTGTGATCCTCGACGATGGGACCACTGTAGCCGGGGCTGGGATAGGGCGGACGCTGGGTGCGCCAGTTGTACACGTAGTCATTCCACTCCCACCCGTGGCCAGCGCTGACGTAGACGGTCTTGCCGGTCAAGGCACCGACCGGCTGCGCCTGCCCGGGGGCAGGAGGGCTTCCAGCGACCAGAGGGGGTGCGCCGGCGGACGCTCCGGAACTGGTGGACGGCTTGGCGGGAACGGTAATGCGGGGCAGGAAGTCAGCCATTGGGACGAAGTCTCCCGCGGCAGGGTCCTGGACCTGGATGCGCAGGTCGTGCCAGTCGATGGGCAGCAGGGTCTTCCCAATCTGCTGGACGATGATCTCGAAGGCTTCGTGAGTGAGCGCCTCGAGCGCCTGCTGCGGAACTCTCAGGCGGACAATTGCCGTGCCCTCGAGCGGATCGAGGTAGGCGGCGAGGCGGGTGCCGCCGGGGATGGCGGAGCTCAGGCCCTGGGCTTGCTCCTCGGCGGTGGGTCCCTCGAGGAGTTGACGCAGAAGCCCCTCGGGGTCTGGCCGATCCGGCGCCCCGGCAACGCCCGCGGCAGGCGGCCGGTCAACGGCGACGGGGCCCTGTGACGACCAGAGGACGATGTGCTGCGGGCTTGGCGGCGCCGGAGTTGACCCAGTGTGGACGGCGAGGGCGTCACCGCCGGAGAAGACCGCCAGAATCAACACGGTAAGGGCCAGGAGCCCCACGCTTGTCAATCCTCTATCCATCGCGCTCCACCTCCACAAGGCAGCTACGATCGCGCGGCACCCGGGGCGAGCGGCCCGATAGCGGGCGGCCCTATAGCGGGCGGCCCTATAGCGGGCGGCCCGATAACGGGCGGCCCGATAACGGGCGGCCCGATAACGGGCGGCCCCTACGTGGGGCGGGTCCTCGAGGCCCAACGCAACACGTCGTCGACCGAACGCGCATTCAGGACGTGCTCGGGGCTCGCCCAGCCACGCCGGGCCGTGGCCACACCAAAGCGAAGCATATCAAACGCGCGCGCATCGTGGGCATCGGAGTTGATGGCCAGGGTGACGCCGAGCTGGATAGCGCGGCGGATGTGGGCGTCGTTCAGGTCGAGCCTGGAGGGGTGGGCGTTGATCTCCAGGGCGGTGCCAGTCTCGGCGGCCGCGCGAAAGACCGCCTCCGTGTCGAGGTCGGCGCCCTCGCGCTCGCCGATGCGCCGTCCGGTGGGGTGGGCAACGATGTCGACGTGGGGGTTGCGAATCGCGGCAAGCGTCCGGCCGGTGAACTTGTCGCGGTCCTGGCGGAGCCCGCTGTGAACGGCGGCAACCACCAGGTCGAGCTCTGCCAGGGCCTCGTCAGGCAGGTCGAGCGTCCCGTCTGCCCGCACCTCGACCTCGACACCGGCCAGCAGGCGGAAACCCCCGCCGAGCTGCTCGTTGACCGCCTCGACCTCGGCTCGTTGCTCGCGGAGGCTCTCAGCGTCAAGCCCGCCCGTGATCGCCAGACTATGCGAATGGTCAGTGACCAGGGCGTATTCCAGGCCATAGGCTTCGGCTGCCCGCGCCATCTCCAGCAGGCTGTTGTGTCCATCAGACCAGGTTGTGTGGAACTGGAAATCACCCTTCAGGTCGTCCAGGCTAATCAGGTCGGGGAGGTTGGCCGCGAGGGCAGCTTCGATCTCGCCGCGGTCCTCGCGCAGCTCGGGGGGAATCGGTGGCAAACCCAGGTGCTCGTAGACCCGCTCCTCGGATTCGCAGAGGATCTCGCCTCCGTCCTCGCGCTTGAGGGCATATTCGCTGAGGGATAGGCCCTGTGCCAGGGCCAGGCCGCGCAGCCGGATGTTGTGGGCCTGGCTTCCAGTGAAGTACTGGAGTGCGGTTCCCCAGCGCGAGGGCTCCAGGACGCGGAGGTCGACCTGGAGTCCCCTGTGGGTGCGCACGGACGTCTTCGTCGGTCCGCTGAGCATGACATCAGCTACCTGCGACAGGTTCCGGAAGCGACTCATCACCGGCTCGGGATCCTCAGAGGCGACGAGGAGATCAATGTCGCCCACCGTCTCTCTCATACGGCGAAGGCTGCCAGCGGGGGCAGCCTTGATGACGCCGGGGACCTCCAACAGAGATGCCAGCATCGCCTGTGAGAGATCCCAGGCATCGCCGAGCCGGGTTCGCCCGGTGCGGCGCTTGAACGCCTGTATGCCGGCTAGCACGTTCTGCTCGCTCTTCGCCCCGAAACCCGCGAGCGTCCGCAGGCGGCCCGCCTCGGCCGCGCTCTCCAGGGCCTCGACGCTCTCAATCCTCAGCTCTCTCCAGAAGCGGCGGGCGCTCTTCGGGCCTATGCCCGTGATCTGCAGCATGGCCACCACACCCTCTGGGACCTCAGACTTGAGTTCCTGGTAGGCCTCCAGCTCGCCGGTGCGCATCAGCTCGTCGATCTTGCCGGCCAGCGTACTGCCGATGCCGGGTATCGACTCCAAGTCACCCTGCTGCCAGATCTCCTTGAGGGGCCGGCCCATAGCCGCGATGTTCTCCGCGGCGCGGCGGTAGGCCAGGATACGGTGATAGTTGGCCCCCCGGACATCCAGGATGTCGGCCATGGCCTCGAAGATCTCGGAAACGCGTTGGTTCTCCACGGATGCTCACCCTCGATTGAACCCGATTATACTGTCAACCAGACTGCTTGACAATGGCCCAAGGTACGATAACATAGCCCGTCGGATCTGGGATGCCTGGGAGGCAATCAGAGGCAATTAGAGGCAATCACAATGGGACTTGTCGCGGTAACCTTTGACTTCTGGGGCACGCTCTATCAGAACGCGTACTACACCGAAGAACGACTGCACCTGCTAGGAGATGCATTGGAGCAGCACGGTGAATCGCGTGCGTGGGCGGAGCTGGAGGCCGCCTACGGCAGCGCGTGGTCGGTGTGGCTGCAGGTGTGGCGTAGTGAGCAGCGCTCGATTCCCGTCGGGCGGTGGGTGAACGAGTTGTTGGGGTACCTGGGCGTGCACCTGCCGGACGATGGGAAGCAGGCCCTGGGCGAGGCGATGGAGACCGCCTACCTGCACGGCGAGCGGCCTAGCCCCATCGCTGGGGTGACGGATGTAGTGCCGAGACTTGCGGAGCGCTTCCCCTTGGGCCTCATCTCGGACACCGGCCTGACGCCCGGCCGGGTGTTGCGGGAAGTCATGGGAAGAGACGGTTTGCTGTCCCATTTCCAGGTGTTGACCTTCTCGGACGAACTGGGTGTGGCCAAGCCGCAGCCGAAGCCGTTTCTCCACACGCTGCGCCTTCTTGGGGTGGGTCCAGAGGAGGCTGCGCACATCGGCGACCTGCCGGAGACTGACCTCGTGGGAGCCCGCGGTGTCGGGATGAAGACCGTCCTCTTCCTGGGTGAAAGCGGCCGCGCCGACGGCCTGCCGCTAGCGGACGCCGTGTTTGAGGACTACGCTGAGTTGCCGGAACTGCTGGAGGCACTGGGGCGGGCATGAGGGCTCAAGTATGAGGGCTCAATTGTGAGCTTGTACGAATACGCCGGCAACCTGCACGTGCACACGACCAACTCCGACGGAACGGCCTCCCACGCGGAGGTGGCGCAGGCGGCGGCCGAGGCGGGTCTGGATTTCGTCATCGTGACGGATCACAACGTGTGGGTGGACGGCGTTGAGGGGTACTACGACGACGTGCTGCTGCTGGTCGGGGAGGAGATCCACGACGAGCACCACCAGCCCCAGGCCAACCATCTGCTGGTGTTCAACGCCGAGGGCGAGCTCGCTCCTATGGCGGCGAATACACAGGCCCTGATTGACGAGGTCAACCGCCGAGGAGGGTTCTGCTACCTGGCGCACCCGTTCGAGCGGGCGAGCCCCCTCGACGCTGAGCTCTGTGCCATCCCCTGGGACGCGTGGCAGGTGGGCGGCTACACGGGCATTGAGCTATGGAACTACATGTCAGAGTTCAAGGCCCTGATGCGCAACAAGCTCTGGGCAGTCTTCTATGCCCACTTCCCTGCCATTGGCATCCGGGGACCCTTCCGTGCCACCCTCCGGAAGTGGGACGAGCTGCTGGCCAGCGGGGCGCGGCTCTCTGTGGTCGGCAGCGCAGATGCCCATGGCAGGACCTACAGCCTGGGGCCCCTGACCCAGGAGCTATTCCCCTACGCGCAACTGTTTCGCTGCGTGAACACGCACCTGTTGACACACGCGCCGCTCAACGGCCACGTCGACCACGACAAGGCGCTGATCTACGATGCGCTGCGGTCGGGTCGGACGTGGGTGGGCTATGACCTCCCGGGATCGACGAGGGGATTCCGCTTCCGGGCGCACAGCGTGGGGACAGAAGCGCAGATGGGTGAGGAGCTGGCACGAACCGGAGCGGTCGTCCTGGAGGTGGAGTCGCCCCAGGCGGCTGACACGAGGCTCCTCCGCAATGGGGCGGTGGTGGCCCGGTCTCGGCGGCGGAAGCTCGAACACACGACGGTAGAGCCCGGTGTCTACCGGGTGGAGCTGTATCGCCGATTCCGTATGGAGGGGCGAGGGTGGATCTTCAGCAGCCCGATCTACGTAAAGTGATGGTGCGCGGCGGGGCCACGATGGAAACCGGGGCGGTCGGCGGGGCAGGCGGTTGACAGAATAGAACAAATGTGCTATTATTAGGCCTGGAGGAGGGGTGCCCAATCCTCCGGCTCCCGCCGGATTCGCAATCCCGCGGCGGGCGGATGCCGCTGCGCTTACAGGGATCCGCCCGGAGCAGTCGCGGGCGGGGTAGAGCGGGACGAGTCCTTGTGCTCCCGCCGGATTCGTAATCCGGCGGCGGGCGGATGCCGCTGCGCTTACACGGATCCGCCCGGAGCAGTCGGGGGCGGGGTAGAGCGGGACGAGTCCTTGTGCTCCCGCCGGATTCGTAGTCCGGCGGCGGGCGGATCACGGATCCGCCCGGAGCAATTGGGGACGCGGGCGGGAGCGGATGCCGCTGCGCTTACAGGGATCCGCCTGGAGCAGCGGTGGGGTGGGGAGGATCACGGATCCGCCCGGAGCAGTGGTGAGGCCGGGCGGATGCCGCACC
>JASFVG010000184.1:0-8966 GCA_050049955.1 Anaerolineae bacterium
ATCTCGGATTCAAGAGGATGACAGCATTGAGGTTTGGCCGGGCTCTGAAGTGCATTCGCGAGAACGAGCTTGCCGCGGAGTCGATCGGCATTGATGTGACGATGCACAAGATAAAGGCCATCGTTGTAGGATGCGCCTCGGCAGGGGCAGCCGGCTGCCTCGTGACTCACCTGAACGGATTCGTGGGACCAGACTCCTTCACTTTCTGGAATTCCATCATCCTATTGGTGATGGTGACAATCGGCGGTCTGGGCAGTTTCGGCGGAGCGGTGTCAGGTGCAATATTCGTGACACTTGCAGACGAAGTGTTTCGTGGCTTTGCGGCCTGGAGGGCGCTGATCTACGGCGGCCTGATACTTGTGTTCATGATCTTCTTGCCGAACGGGTTGGCCGGCCTTGGCTCGATCCTTGGACCGATTGCACGGTCATGGCTGAGCAGAGTGACACCGGCCCCGGACACTCTCCAACAAGCGGTGGAAGAAGCGGCGGGAGAGGAGGTTCGGTGATAGGAACTCCTCTACTAGAAACCCGGGCCTTGTCTCGAAGCTTTGGTGGACTGCAGGCTGTGTCTTCGCTGGATCTGAGCATCGAAGAGGGCGAGTTCAGGGGTTTGATTGGCCCCAACGGCGCAGGGAAGACCACCGTGTTCAACCTGCTGACTGGGGTGCTCCGGGCAGATCGCGGCGATATCGTGTTCGGCGGTCAGCCCATTGCGAACCTTCCGGTCCACAAGCGCGCGGAAGCCGGGATAGTGCGCACGTTCCAGCGCCCCCATCTGTTTGATGATCTCTCACTCCTGGAGTCGGTGATGGCCGGACTGCACATCCACTTCAGATCCGGTATGCTGGGCGCCGCTCTGCGCACGAGGAACGCGCTCAGAGAGGAAGAAGAGGCCGAGGCACGGGCCCGTGAGCTGCTGGCACTCGTGGGGCTGGAAGGGCTAGAGACCACGGTTTGCGGCAATTTGCCATACGGATACCAGCGCCTGGCGGAAATCGCCCGGGCCCTCGCTGCCGATCCCAGATTGCTCTTGCTGGACGAGCCAGCTGCAGGTCTGTCGGGGCCAGAAAAGGTGCAGATGAGGGAGTTGCTTCAGACAGTGGGCAAGAAGACGACCATCCTATTGGTAGAGCATGACATCAAGCTGGTCATGGGGCTGTGTCACACTGTGTCGGTACTCGACTTCGGTCGCAAGATCGCGGAGGGTTCTCCCGCGGAGGTGCAGAACGATCCGGATGTGATCTCGGCGTACCTGGGCAAGGAGCAGCCCTGTGCTGGAGCTTCGTGACGTTCACACCTCCTACGGCGCCCACCACGTTCTCAAGGGGATCTCTCTCCAAGTCGGAGAGGGCGAGATCATCTGTTTGATCGGCAACAACGGGGCTGGCAAATCGACCACACTGATGACCATATGTGGCGTGCAGAAAGCAACAGAGGGGACGATAACATTCCAGAATCGGTCCATCGTTGGCCTGCCACCTGAAGCGATCGTTCGCCTGGGGATCTCTCAGGTGCCGGAGGGACGCCGCGTGTTCCCGTCCCTTACCGTGGCAGAGAATCTGGCTCTGGGGGCCTACGTCCGGTCGGACAAGGCGGCGATCGAGCGCGATCTGGCTCGTGTGTTTGAACTCTTTCCTCGGCTCAATGAGCGGCAGCGTCAGCTCGCGGGCACGCTCAGCGGCGGCGAGCGCCAGATGATGTCGATCGGACGGGCGCTGATGTCCCATCCAAAGCTACTCCTCCTCGATGAGCCATCATTGGGTCTTGCCCCGCTGCTGGTATCTGCCATTTTCGATTCCCTATGCGAGATCAACCAGCGGGGCACCACGATCCTCCTCGTTGAGCAGAATGCCAACATCGCGCTTCAGATCTCCGATCGCGGGTATGTTATGGAGCTCGGTGAGATCCTGCTGACCGATGACGCCGTGGAACTGGCGAGCAATAGCGAGGTCCAACGCGCGTATCTTGCGTAGGGGACCTCCATCCGGGAGATCGTCTCGATGCCAACTGCTGTCATCATGCCGCGTCTTGGCTTCACGATGGAAGAAGGGTCCATCGTTGAATGGCTGGCGAATGAGGGTGACTGGGTGGAGGCGGGAAAGCCTCTGCTGCTCGTCGAGACCGACAAGGTCGTCATCGAGGTCGAAGCGAAGGTGTCGGGAACTCTCTGGAGGATTCTTGACGATGTTGGAAGCACCGTCCCCTGCACGCAGACGATTGGTATTCTGTTGATGGAGGGAGAAGAACCCCCTTCCGAGATCCCGTCGGAGCTCCTCACCGCTCCGACGGAGGCGCCGGCGCCCGAGGTGCCCGCTGACCGTCTTCTGGGTCCGCGCGCGTCGCCTGCCTCTGCCAGAACTGGCGATGACCGCGCGCCAAGAGCCAAGGCGTCACCGGTGGCGAGGAGGCTTGCCAAGGAGCACGGAATTGCCTTGCACGAGATCTCGGGCAGCGGCCCCCAGGGGCGGATCAGCAAAGACGACGTGCTGGCCGCCGTCGCTGCCCGCCAGGCGCCTGTGAGGGAGACGGAGAGGGCACCGGAAAGGCAGCCGGTTGAGATCGTGAGCCTCAACCGGATCAGAAGGGTCGGTGGAGAGCGTCTCGCGTGGGCCTTCCAGAATGTGCCGCACTTCTACACTACTGTTGACGTAGATGCCACCCGTCTGGTGGAGTTGCGGGCCACGGTTGCGGACGACGTAGAGGACAGGGTGGGAGTCAAGCCGTCCTATACGGCATTCTTGGTGCGAATGGTAGCTGCTGCCCTGAGGGCGCACCCGTTGCTCAACGCAACCTTCGACGACGGGCAGGTCAAGTGCTTCGGCAGCATTGATATGGGCATAGCACTCGGAACCGACGAGGGGCTGTTGGTACCGGTCATCCGAAGGGCCGACGAGCTGTCCGTTGCAGAGATCGCGCTTCAGATCAGCCAACTGGCTGAGAGAGGGCGGCAGGGGAAGTTGGGACTGGATGAGCTGACCGGAGGGACCTTCACGCTGTCGAATCTCGGTATGTTCGGCGTTCATCGCTTCTCCCCGATCATCAACCCACCCCAGAGCGCAATCCTCGGGGTGGGGGCCACGGTGACTCGTCCCTGGGCTCACGACGGGAAAGTGGCTCTACGTCAGGTGATGGCGCTCACTCTCGCTGCTGATCATCGAGTGCTGGACGGTATTGAGGCCGGGGCGTTCCTGTTGACGCTGCAGGGTATGGTTGAGAATCCGGCCAGCGTGTTGGTCATCTAGCGCAGCGGGTCGACTTGCCGTACAACGGCTGTGATGGCTCGACAAAGCTTGATGAGCGCAAAGCCACCGACAGGGCTGGGATCTGATTGCTGCCGTGGCTCGCACTCCACGGGATTGGAGTTTCGCTGCCTGTGCCTGACAGAAGGCCCAATCCTGCGGCCTACGGTGGATCCTACGGCCATAGGCATCTGCGGCCAGGGAGCCTTAGGTCTGTCACAGAGGTTGTGAGTGGTGCAAAGCTCCAATCTGCCGCTTGTCTCCGCCGAGCCTACGGTCCAGGTGGCCGGTCCGGAAACGCATCCGTGCTTCAACAAGCGTGCCAGCCACCACTTTGGACGGATTCATCTGCCTGTCGCGCCACGGTGCAACATCCTCTGCGGGTACTGCAATCGCCGTTTCGATTGTGCAAACGAAAGCCGGCCCGGCGTGACGAGCCGCGTGCTCACGCCGTCGCATGCTGTTGAGTGGGCAGAGGCACAGATCGGACAGGATGACCGCATCACAGTGGTTGGCATCGCTGGGCCTGGCGATGCCCTGGCCAACGAAGAGACCTTCGAGACACTCCGGCTCGTGAATAGCCGGTTGCCCCATCTCACGCTCTGTCTCAGCACGAACGGGCTCGTTCTGCCCGAGAAGGTGGAGCTGCTGGCTGACCTGGGCGTCACAAACCTAACCGTCACGGTAAATGCTGTCGATCCCGCGGTCGCCGCCAAGGTATATCGGATGGTCAGGTACGGGAGGCGCCGGTACTACGGGTTGGAGGCAGCTGACCTACTAGTAGGCCAGCAACTGCGGGGCATTGCCGCTGCCACGGAGCGCAACATCCTGGTGAAGACGAACAGCGTGCTGATTCCCGGGGTCAACGACCACCATATGCTGGAGGTGGCCCGGAGAGTAGGGGATTTGGGCGTATACATTATGAACGTGATGCCTCTCATTCCAATGGCGTCGATGACGCATCTCAGGCCACCGACTGAGGCGGAGCTCCTCACGGTGAGAGGACGGTGCAGCGGATTCGTGAGACAGATGTCGCATTGTAAGCAGTGTCGGGCGGATGCCGTCGGCATGTTGAGCCAGAATGAACCCTGCGGCCGCGAGAAAGCCACCGATCCCTCGGCACTCCTTGTGGCCGTGGCGTCGAAAGGAAACCGTGCTGTCGATCAGCACTTTGGCCACGCACGAGGGTTTTTTATATACAGGTTGAATACGGCGACTGGGACCTACGACCTAGTCGAGTTCCGGGATACCCACACCTATTGCGTGGGTCCCGACGAGTGCGCAGATGCCGGGGCGAGCCTGGAGGACACAGTCGGACAGCTTTCTGATTGCTGGGCGCTGGTCTGCGCTCGCATCGGTCAGAGGCCGAGGGAGGCATTCGAAGAGGCAGGGCTCGAGGTGGTCGAGACGACTGGAACGGTGCATGCCGCATTGAATCACGTCTTGCAGGGCTGGGATGGCTGAGGCGCGCCGCACAGCGGTTTGCATCGACTACTGGCGCTGCGTCTGGAGGAGCTGCATTGGTTGAGCAAGGGAGGGGCTACAGATGAGTCTGAAAAGAGATACCGCCATCACCGTCTATCGCAATATGCTCCGCATACGGGAGTTCGAGGAGACGATGGTGGACGTGTACAATGCCGGGTTCATCCCCGGTTTCGTCCATCCAGGCATTGGCGAGGAGGCCGTGCACGCCGGAGTCTGTGCGGTACTGCGACCGGACGATGTGATCACTGCCACCCATCGGGGGCACGGCCAGTGTCTGGCCAAGGGCACGCCACCGGACCTGATGATGGCCGAGCTGATGGGCAAGGTGACCGGCACAAACAAAGGTAGAGGCGGCTCGATGCACATCACTCACATCGATGCCGGCGTTATGCCAGTCTCGGGAATCGTCGCCGGTGGAATCCCCATGGCCAGCGGGGCTGCCCTGGCGTTCACGCTGGAGGGCAGCGATCGCGTGGCAGTCAGTTTCTTCGGTGACGGGGCAGCCAACCGCGGCGCATTCCACGAGGCAGTCAACCTGTCGGCGGTCTGGCGCCTCCCCGTGGTGTACGTGTGCATTGACAACAACTGGGCCATTTCGGTACCCAGGGAGGTTTCCATCGTCCCGAACGACATCGTGGCTCGCGCGCCTGGCTATGGAATCCACGGCCTGTCCGTGGATGGACACGATGCCGGCGCAGTGTACAGGGCTGCGGCCGACGCGGTTCAGCGAGCGCGGGGCGGTGAGGGCCCGACTTTGCTCGTCTGCAAGGCGCCACGGTGGATAGGCCACGAGGAGGGCGACCCGCAGGTCTATCGCTCCAAAGAGGACATAGAGCGGGCTCGGAAGCTCGACCCGATCCCAAGATTCAAGAGCAAGCTGCTGGAGTTGGGCTACCTTTCCGAAGCAGACGACGAACGGATGCGGGCTGAGGCCACGGCTGAGATTGAGCAGGCTGTCGAGTTTGCGAAGACCAGTCCACTGCCGGAGGCCCAGACCGCCCTCGACTACATCTACGGGGAGTCATAGAATGAGAGAGCTTACTTATGCTGAAGCCATTGCCGAAGCCTTGGCCGAGGAGATGGAGCGTGACCCTCGCGTGTTCGTTCTAGGCGAAGACATAGGTGTCATGGGCGGCAACTTTGGGCCGACGAAGGGCCTGTACGAGAGATTCGGCGGGGAGCGGGTTAGGGATACGCCTATCTCTGAAGATGCAATCATTGGCCTATCCCTGGGCGCGGCGCTTCTCGGGCAGCGTCCTGTACCGGAGATTATGTTCTCGTCGTTCTTGGGCTGCTGCATGGATGAGATCTGGAACCAGGTTGCTCAGGTCCGCTATATGAGTGGCGGGCAGTTCGAGGTTCCGATGGTAATCCGCACGGTCAACTCGCTCGGCAGATCGGGTGGCGCCCACCACTCTGGCCGTCCAGAGGCATGGTTTACGCATATCCCCGGGCTGAAGGTGTGCATCCCGGCGACCCCGTACGACGCTAAGGGCCTCCTCAAAGCATCCATACGAGGAAAGGACCCGGTGATGGTATTCGAACACGCCCTGCTCTACAGAACAACCGGTGGTGTTCCGGAGGATGACTACACCGTGCCGCTGGGCGAGGCGATCGTCAGGCGTGAAGGCACCGACGTTACAATCTTTGCCTACTCCATTATGGTCCGCAAGGCGCTCGCCGCGGCGGAACAACTGGCCGCGGAAGGGATTTCGGTCGAGGTAGTGGATCCGCGGACGTTGGTGCCTTTGGACACGCACCTATTGCTGGAGTCCGTGCGGAAGACGAATCGACTCCTGGTTGCCGAGGAGGACTGCCGTACCGGCGGGGTCGGGGCAGAGATAGCAGCCACCGTCACAGAGCAGGCCTTCGACTCCCTGGATGCTCCGCCCATACGCTTGGCGAGCCTGGACTGCCCTGTGCCCTTCAGCCCCACGCTCGAGCGTTACATCATGCCCAACGAGGACGACATCGTGGCGGCAACCAAGAGACTGCTGGGGATTCTTTAGGCGCATCGCCTGAGATCAAGCCTGTCGCAAGGACTGCGTTTCGGTTGGGCTCGTTGGAGGCGGGCAGGATCGTCCGTCTGGACAACTTGGGCCAGACTCCGGTCCGTACCAAGGTGGGCGCAGGTGCCGTAGGATGGATTGAACTTCAATCCACGGGGAGAGCGAGGTAACCACATCCCCCGTCACAAAGCCAGTGTCGTCATCTGCGGGGCGGGCATCGCCGGTATCAGCGCGGCATACCACCTGACCGTCCGCCACAAGGTACGCGATGTCGTGCTGGTGGACGAACGCGGGCCCTTCAGCCTGACCAGCGATAAGTCGGCCCAGTGCTACCGCAACTGGTGGCCTGGGCCCGGCGATGCTATGGTGCGGTTGATGAACCGCAGCATAGACTTGCTGGAGGAACTGGCCCGGGAGAGCGACAACAGCTTCAACCTCGGTCGTCAGGGCTATTTGTTCGTCACGGCTGATAGGTCCCAGATCCCTGACTTCGAGCAGGAGGCGGAGGAGTCGTGTGGCCTAGGTGCCGGTCCCCTGCGCATTCACACCGGCGGTCCTGGTGATCCGATCTACACCCCTGCCCCGGCTAGCGGGTTCGAGGGCCTTCCTACCGGCGCGGACCTCATTCTCGACCCCGACCTCATCCAGATGCATTTCCCGTTCCTGTCGCAGCATGCCGTCGCGGCCCTGCACGCCCGCCGTTGCGGCCGTATGAGTGCCCAGCAGCTCGGAATGTATCTGCTTGGTCGCGCGCGGGAGAGCGGCGCTTCGTTGATGTGGGGACGCGTCGAAGCCGTGGGCGTCCGGGGCGGGCGGGTGCAGACAGTGGAAGTGAACGACGGTTCGGCCTCACGTACCATCAGCTCCGACACGTTCGTGAACGCCGCCGGCCCTCTCGTGGTTGAGGTCGGCAGGCTACTGGGCTTGGACCTCCCCGTGACCTGTGAACTGCACGCCAAGATTGCCTTTAGCGACTACCTGGGGATCATCTCACAGGGTGCCCCTCTATACTACTGGTCCGATCCTCAGTGGCTTCCCTGGTCAGATGAGGAAAGGGATCTGCTCGCCGAGTCGGGCGAGACGCGCTGGCTGCTGGCCGAGTTCCCGCCGGGCCCGCACGGGGTGCCAGAGGGAACGCCGGGCCGTTGGGGCCAACTATGCCTGTGGACCTACGATAATAGGCCAGTGCAGCCGGTGCTCCCTGTGCCCGCCCCCGACCCTCAATACCTCGACGTCGTGCTCCGCGGTCTTTCGACCATGATCCCGGGGTTGCAGGCCTACTTCGAGAGGCTACCCCGTCCGGCGGTGGACGGCGGCTACTTCGCCAAGACGAGGGAGAACCGCCCCCTCATCGGCCCTCTCCCGGTCGAGGGGGCCCATGTCATCGGGGCTCTTTCGGGTTTCGGGATTGGGGCTGGCTGCGGCGCAGGGGAACTGCTTGCCGCCCACGTGACTGGCGCTGATCTACCATCGTACGCGAAGTGGTTCACACTGGAACGGTACCATGACCCGCAATACGCAGCGCTGTTCGACCTCTCGGCGGAAACGGGGCAACTCTAGGACAGAGCTTTCCCTCACCCGGCCGCAGACCACTGGCGACCGATCACACACGACCGGAGAACGGTGCAAGTATTCCCCACGCATCGCGTTCCCCCACAAGATCAGGTGGAGTTGTTCACGGCTATCTGCGGCCAAGCCAGACTGACCTCGATGTCTGGTCAACTCCGCCGTCGATGCCGCCAGCATTGAAGTGCCCGTGAAGCCCCCATCTTGGCGTCCAGCTGAGCACCCAGCCGACCAAGCCGAAGCCTCCGCTTCACATCAGGCGGACGCCTGTTTCGTGAGAGCCGTGGCCACGATGGCCGACAGACGACGCCTACGACCATGGCGGTGGGACCGAAGCTGTACCCTCGGCGTGTAGCCGGTCAGGGCTGCTGCCGCCTTGGTGGCTATCCAGTCGGTCGGGTTGAGGTCATTAGCCATACGTCGGTTCCGGCTTCAGAGTTGAGTCATCTGATTGTCGGTGCGAGCCCGGCGTCTCGTTCCGATCCTCAAGGCTCATTGCCCGGCCTGTCGATCAACCGCCACAGCTCTTGAGCGTCCTCGCCTTCGAAGCAGACCTCACCCGCGCGCACGAGTATCTTTCGGAGCTCGTCATCCCCAAAACCCGGAAGCCTGCGCCTGATTGCCCCGAAGGAGCGCTTGTCCCATTCAGGTGACTCCAAGAGCCTTT
>JASFVG010000185.1:0-8911 GCA_050049955.1 Anaerolineae bacterium
AGGACGGTGGTGTCAAGTACAGGGAGGGGGGTGCAGGGGCGTGCTCTCAACGACGAGTACTCAGGGTACGAGTCAGCGGTGCAGGCTCTGTGGTCTGCCTCGGCAAGCTCAGGAGCTAGACGGCAAGGCTTCGGCGGTTTTCAGGCGGCCTCACGCAGCCGAGACCATTCTGTTGGTGTCCTACGCCGGTGCCGAAATCGTTCGCCGCGCTTCGCTGGCTCGAATGAGGGCCTTGGTCACCTCGGCCGCTACCGAGGGTGTGACCAACAGTGGCAACATCACCAACCATTCTCGCGCTCCCAGTGCAACCGTGTTGAAGATCGGCTGCAGGAACGGGAGGTAGATGACGCCTATCAGCAGAACCACCGACAGTGACACCGCGTACTGCATGTATTTGTTGCTGAACACGCCCAGCCGGAACAGCGAAACACGTTCCGATCGGGCCGTGTAGGCCCGCACCAGCTCCGAGGCCGATAGGGTGACGAATGCCATCGTCTCGGCAAGCAGAGGACTGGACGGGTCCCACATTTTGCCGATATAGAACGCCCCCAGCACTACGGCCGTTATGGCGACGGTCTGTACGCTAATGCCAAGGGTCATCAGGCGGTTGATGATCGGCTCCCGAACAGGGCGTGGTGGGCGGTCCATGATGTCGGGATCGCCTTTCTCCAGCCCCAGCGCGAGCGCTGGGGCCCCGTCGGTAAGCAGGTTCAGCCACAGCAACTGAATCGCCGTCAGCGGCGACCCAGAGCCGAAGATTGTCCCCAGGAAGATAACCATGATCTCCGCCAGATTGCAGGAGAGCAGGAAGTAGACGAACTTCCGAATGTTTGAGTAGATGATGCGGCCTTGCTCAACAGCTGACACGATGGAGGCGTAGTTGTCGTCCGTGAGCACCATGTCTGCGGTTTCCTTCGTCACGTCGGTGCCGGTGATGCCCATGGCCACGCCGATCGATGCCCGCTTCAGTGCTGGAGCGTCATTGACACCGTCGCCCGTCATCGCCACGACTTGGTCGTGATGCTTCAGCGCTTCAACGATCCGCACCTTGTGCCGTGGCGAGACACGAGCAAAGACGTCCACCTCGTCGATCTCCTCCACCAAGTCCTCGTCGGACATTCTCTGCAGGTCCGCCCCTGTGAGAACTCGCCCGTCATCGGACTGCACCAACCTTATCTCCTCGGCGATGGCGCGGGCCGTGTCAGGGTAGTCTCCCGTGATCATCATGGTGCGGATGCCGGCCTGCCGCGCCTTGGCAACCGCCTCTTTGACCTCAGGACGGGCGGGGTCGGTCATGGCTGCCAGGCCGATCAAGGACAGGTTGCGTTCGACTTCGTCTGGATCCGGCGCATCTGGGACGGTGTCCAGGTGCCGATAGGCTACTGCCAGCACGCGCAACCCCTCCTGCCCCAGGTCGCGGATGACGTTCTCGATGTGTTGACGGCGCCCCGTCGTTAGTGGTACATCGACGCCGTGTTCCAGTATGGTGTCGCACAGCGGCAGCATAACGTCGGGGGCGCCTTTGACGTACGCAATGTACTCGGCCCCTCCGAGCTCATCCATCCCCCGGGGCTCGCTGTGATGGATCGTGGTCATCCGCTTGCGATCGCTGTCGAAGGGGATCTCGGCTACGCGGGGCAGACGATCCTCGACCTCGTCCCGCCAAAGGCCAGCTTTCGCCGCTGCGACCACCAGAGCGCCCTCCGTCGGGTCCCCCACCATCCGATACCGTGACGCATTGGCTTCGCCAGCAGCACCTGGCGTGCCGCCGGGCCCGCCCTCCGGAGACAAGGGCTCGAGCTGTGCGTCGGAGCACAGTAGCCCGCCGGTTAGCAATGCCAGGGTTTCGGGGAGATCTTGAGGATCCGCCGGGTCGCCGTAGTTGCTAAACCTGCCGGTCGGCTGATAGCCCTCGCCACTCACGTCCAGGCGCACGTTCGCCACGTAGAGCCGGACAGCCGTCATCTCGTTCTGAGTCAGCGTGCCTGTCTTGTCCGAGCAGATCACTGTCGCGCTGCCCAGCGTCTCCACCGCCGGCAACCGCCGGATGAGGGCGTGGCGTCGCACCATCTCCTGCATGCCCAGCGCCAAGACAATGGTAACCACGGCGGGCAATCCCTCCGGGACCGCAGCCACCGCCAGGCTCACCGCCACGATGAACAGCTCGACGATCTCCTGCTGGGTTTGACGCAGGTACGTCGCCAGACCCTGCCCCGTGACGAGAGATAGGTTTGTGTCCTGGATCAGCGCCTCAACGAAAACGATCCCGCAGATGAAGAGGGTTCCCCATCCCAACCACCTGCCCAGCTGATCCAGCCGGAGTTGCAGAGGCGTGGGCTCCTCCTCGTAGGACTGAATCATCTCGGCGATGAGGCCAATCTCAGTCCGCATGCCGCTCTCGACCACGATGCCCGCACCGCGACCATAGGTGACTGTCGTCCCCATGAAGGCACAGTTCCGGCGGTCCCCCAAGGGCACTTCCTCGGACAGGGTCGCCTCGGCGGATTTCTCGACGGGCACCGACTCCCCGGTGAGCGACGCCTCGTCGACCTTCAGATTGGCGCTCGCGATCAGACGTAGGTCCGCGGGGACGTAGCTGCCTGCGTCGAGGATAACGATATCGCCGGGGACCAGCTCGCGGGCTGGGATGGACACGCGATGACCATCCCGAATGACCCGAGCGTCAGGAGCCGCCATCTTCTTCAGCGCAGCCAGCGCCTCCTCCGCCTTATTCTCCTGGATCACGCCCAGCACCGCGTTGAGTATCACGATCGCTAGGATGGCACCAGCCTCGACGGTCTCGCCCAGTATGAAGGACACAGCAGCGGCAACGATCAGCATGATGACGACGAAGTCTCGGAACTGCCTCAGCAGCAGCTGCCAGAACCCCGGTCGCGGCGTTTCAGCCAACTCGTTGAGCCCAAAGCGCTCCAAGCGGGCCTTCGATTCGGCAGACGGAAGGCCCGCGTCAGGATCGGTCTCTAGTAGCCTGGCCACGTCGTCAATGGGACGACTGTGCCAGCGAATCCCCTCTGTTTCCATGCCCTCCTCGTCGCGTTGTCGCATAAACAGAGCGACGATTATAGCACATTCACCTTGACTGGCAATGACTCGTTGCAGGGTGCTGGGTCCTACTCATCCGAAGCTGACAGCCTCGACGCGCCCGCGTTGAGCCGGATCCGGGCCACGAGCAGCGTGCCAAGACAGTTCTGTGGCGAGAATGATGCCCGCTACGGGAGCTTCCCGAACCTTGTCGGCGCAGCTGACACGGACGGTGCGTGAGGAGAGATGTCTACCAGGCTCCACCGGGCCCACCGAGATGCGCCGGGGCTGACACCTGCGTGCTCCCTGCCAACCCAACGGGCGTCGATGGCACGAAGTCAAGGGGAGAGCCACCTTATCCCGGGTCAGCGGTGCTGCTTTTCGGGACTGGACCCCTGAACTCCAACCGGTACTACGTGCGCGGAAGATCGAGCATCAGGACCTCGAGGGTCAGACGCGGGTTCGCATTCTGTCTCAGCTTCTCGACTGCGTTGCGCAGAGCCCTGACCATGTCAGCGCTCCCCACCACGCCAAAGCTACGGGCGCAGTTCCGTAGCTCGTCCTGACGATCCACATTGGTCAAGACGGCATCAGCTTCGGAGGCGATCAGCAGCACGTCGCGCCACCATCCGATCCACACATCGAGCGTCTCCTGTGTGGCGACCGGGTCCTGAGCCAGCTTCTCGACATACCGGAAGCGCTCGATGACGGAGCCGTCGATGAGCTCGGCAAGATCGTCCAGGCGTCTGGCACGGCGAGCAAGGCCCTGCGTGTCCTCTAGTGTCCGCACTGCCCATCCTAGACGCCCGCCCGAAAGATGCGCCAGTAGCTCTGCCTGCTCCACTGTGGCGCCCCACTTCTCCTCCAGGGCCTGCCGCACCGTCGCCACTGGCAGAGGCCGCAGCGGCACGTGCTGGCACCGAGAGACGATGGTGGGGAGCAGAAGATCGGCTTCCCGGGCGACAACAACAAGCAACGCGGACGACGGTGGCTCTTCCAGCGTCTTCAGCAGTGCGTTGGCCGCTGAGGCTGTGGCCTCCTCGAAGCGTCGCAGGACCGCTACCTGGCGGCGTCCCTCGACCGGGGTCAGACTCAGCGTGCGCTCCAACTGGCGCACCAGATCGATCTTCAGGCTGCCCCCGGGGTGCTCGGATTCGACGATGTGCACGTCAGGGTGGGTGCCGCTACGTATCAGCCCGCAGGCCCTACAGTCGCCGCACGGTCTCTCGGTGACATCTTCCTGGCCACACAGGAGCGCGGAGGCCAGTCTCCGCGCCAGCGTCGTCCTGCCGACACCAGGCGGTCCGGTAAACAGATAGGCGTGGGAGACGTTGCCGGCAGTCACAGCCCGCCGTAGCGACCTCACGGCCCCATCATGGCCAACCATGTCCCAGTGACCGGCGTTCATCGCTTGCAAACCAAAGGTGAAAATGGTATAATCGTTGATACCCTGGGCGGTTAGCTCAGTTGGCCAGAGCGCCACGTTGACATCGTGGAGGTCACAAGTTCAAGTCTTGTACCGCCCACCATCGACCGGCTGGTTCGTCCGCCAGCCGGTCTTCTGCTGTGAGCCCTCCGTCCACAAGGCCTTGCAGCCCCTTGACTGGTTGGGCCCAGCGTCGCAGGTGTTCGGCCTATCGGCCTCGCACCCGCCGCGCCTCGCCGCGCACCAGCCAGGCGTAGCTCTTCTCAATGCGATCCCAGTTGTGCTCCCGGTCCAGGGACCAGAAGCGGCCGATCAACGATACGAACCGCCCCAGACCGATCCGCTCGCACTCGGCCTCGATGTCACCCACATAGATCGCGCCGCTCTCCGGCTTCTCGCCGCGGCGGCCTAGCATACCGTGTATGTAGACCTCTGGAACAGCCAATTCCTTGGCCATGCGCAACAGCGCCTTAAGGTGCTCCACCGATCCGTGTGAGCTGTAGAACGAGATGATGCCCAGTAGGTGAAGCGCCGTCTCATCGTCCCGGGCGCCCTCCATCGCCCAACCCAGGGCCTCGTTCCGAAAGAAGCTGCCGTCTTCGATCGCTCGCTCGATGCGCAGCCTGTCGGATGCCACCACCCGTCCTGCTCCGATGTGCGTGTGTCCCACCTCCGAGTTGCCCACCGTCTTGCCCTCGCGATTCGGGACCTCATTGGGCAGACCCACCGCCTCGCCGGCGGCCTCGAGCCGGGTGGCGGGATAGATCGCTTGTAGTTCGTCCATCACGGGCGTGTCTGCCGCCAGGATCAGATTGCCCCACGACTCGTCGCGCGCGCCCCAGCCGTCAAGGATGAACAGCGCAACGCGCTGCGGCCTGTCCTCGGAAGCACCGGTAATCAACGACCTGCCGGTCATAGATGCAGGCTTTCGTATGCCCATCAAATCCAGCACCGTGGGCGCGACATCGACCAACGTGCCACCCTCGCGGACGCCCAGGCGCTCTTCGACCCGGGGTCCACGATCCAGATGTGGCGCCACCAGCACGAAGGGCACTGGGCTATCTGTGTGGCCAGTGTCGATCGAGCCGTCTGGATAGAACCATTTCTCCACCGTGCCGTGGTCCGCGGTGACCAGCGCGGCGACGCCCAGCTCCTTCGCCACCTTGAGCACGCGCCCCAGCTGCGCATCGACGGTGGAGACCGCTGTCTTGATCGCCTCGCGATCCTCGCTGTGGCCGATCACGTCGACGTTGGCCCAATTGACGACTAGCAGATCCACCGCCTCATCCCGCAACGCCTCGATGGCGGCTTCGGTCACCTGATCGGCCCGCATTTCCGGCGGCGGCAGGTAGCCCTCGAAAGCGGCGGACTCGATGATGCGCCACGTCTCGCCCGGGAATGGTTCCTCCCGCCCCCCGTTGAGAAAGCTGGTGAGGTGGACCTGCTTCTCCGACTCAACGATCTTGACCTGGCGCTTTCCAGCGTTGCTCACCACCTCGCACAGCGTATTCTGTATCATGCCGAGAGGGGGAAAAGCGACCCGGACCAGCAGGTCGGGATGGTACTCGATCATCGTGACCCAGCGTGTCGTGATGGGTTCGCGCTCGAAATGGGGGAAGCTCTCGTCGACGAACGCCTGAGTCAGCTCGATCTCGCGCTCCCCGCGGAGGTCGTAGAAGATCACGTAGTCGCCGTCATGGATGCGACCGATCGGCCTTCGTTGGTCGTCGACCAGCACCAGCGGCTCCAGGGTCTCGTCGTCCTCCCCGGCGCGATATGCTGCCCGCACGGCGCTGGCGAGGGGGAAGTCGTGGCTGTCTGTCATCAACTGCTCCTGTAAGAGGTGGGCGAACAACGTGAAAAGAGAAGAGGCGTGGGTAGCCCTGTGGACGGCCTTATGAGACCACGTTTCACGCCTCGCGGTGATTGTATCACGACGGCTGGGGCCGGGCAACCCACCTCCGCCGCAGCCAATCACCATCAGTTTCGGCAGCGCGCACACCCCGAACCACTCGCTTGGGTCCCCTCGCGCCGTTGCCTCTCGGAGATGATCGACGGCGAGCGCATATCAATTCGGACCTCGTCTCTTTCGATCCGCACGGCAGGTTGACAATGGTCGGAAGCCGGCTATAATGGCGCAAGACGAATATCGGACAGCGTTGACCGGGACGAGTACCAGCCTGGGAGAGTCGCAGAGAGGAGGGGCCATCGGCTGGAAGCCCCTCTGACAGGACTGCTGGGAAAACCCCCCGGGAGTGGGTGCTTCAAATCGCCTGGGCGAGAGTATAGGACCCCGGATAGGCCCGTTACAGCCTCAAGAGTGTGCGGCAGGCATGGGTACGAAGACTGTCGCAAACTTGGGTGGAACCACGTGGGTAAACCCCGCGCCCCAAGGGCGTGGGGTTTCTGCTGTCTGGGTCAGGAGTTGATCGAGATGGAAGAGAGCGACACTGACAAACCGGCACCATACTGGCGGTTGTACAACCCATCACGGTGCAGCCATCGAGGGTGCTGAGCTTGAGGATCAGGCTGCGGTGGTGAATCGGTCCGGAGACGACGAGGCTGTCTTGGGCTGCAACATTGAGGAGGGGAGAAATGTCTGACGAACAGAAACACGACGAGAATGGGCACTTACACCGTATCCGGCACTCGACGGCGCACGTTATGGCCCAGGCGGTGCTGGAGAAGTTCCCCGCGGGGCAGGTGGCCATTGGGCCGGCGATCGACACCGGGTTCTACTACGATTTCGATCTCCCCCGGCCCCTGACGCCAGAGGACCTCGAGGAGATCGAGCGGCGCATGCGCGAAATCATCAAGGAGGGATACGACTTCGTCCGCGAAGAGGTCGAAGAGGCGGATGCGCGCAAGATCTTCGAGGGGCAATCATACAAGCAGGAGCTCATCGATGACATTGTCTCCGGCGGGGTGGACGAGCACGGCGAGCCGGTTGAAGGCGATGTTGAGCTCTCCATCTACCGTCATGGACCATTCGTCGACCTGTGCCGTGGTCCACATGTGGGTCACACGAATGAGATCAATCCGGATGCGCTGAAACTGCTTAGCATTGCCGGTGCCTACTGGCGCGGGGACGAAAGCCGGCCTATGCTGCAGAGAATCTACGGCACTGTCTGGGAGACGAAGGAGCAACTTCAGGAATTCCTGGAGTGGCAGGAGGAGGTCGAGAAGCGAGACCACCGGCGCCTGATCAAGGAACTTGACTTGCTCAGTTTCCACGAGGAAGGCGGCCCCGGACTGGCCTACTGGCATCCCAAAGGTGGTCGCATCCGGCAGATCATTGAGGACTTCTGGCGGGCTCGCCACCGGGATGGCGGTTACGAGATCGTCTTCACGCCGCACATTGGCAAAGCTGGGCTGTGGGATAGATCCGGGCACCTCGACTTCTATCAGGAGGGGATGTACGCGCCGATGGACGTCGATGGCGTCGACTACTATCTCAAGCCAATGAACTGCCCGTTCCACATCCTGATCTACAAGACAGACATCCGCTCCTACCGTGATCTTCCCCTCCGCTGGGCCGAGTTGGGGACGGTGTACCGATACGAGAGAAGTGGTGTCCTGCACGGGCTGCTGCGCGTGCGAGGCTTCACGCAGGATGATGCCCACATCTTCTGTACGCCGGACCAGATCGAAGGGGAGATCCTCCGCGTGCTAGACTTCAGCCTCGATCTCCTCCGGAGCTTCGGCTTCGAGGACTTCAAGGTCCAGTTGAGCGTCCGTGACCCCAGCGCACCGGACAAGTACGCCGGCCAGGATGATATGTGGGACCAAGCGGAGGAATCGTTGCTGAAGGCCATTGAAGCGCGTGAGCTCCATTACCAGAGGATCGAAGGGGAGGCGGTCTTCTATGGGCCCAAGATCGATATCCACATCAAGGATGCCCTGGGCCGGACCTGGCAGTTGACGACCATCCAGTTCGATTTCAACGTGCCCGAGCGGTTCGACATGACGTACATCGGCGAGGATGGCGCCCAGCATCGCCCCTTCATGGTGCATAGAGCCTTGCTGGGCAGCATTGAGCGCTTCTTCGGGATCCTTGTGGAGCACTATGATGGGGCTTTCCCCGTCTGGTTGAGCCCCGTCCAGGCAGTCCTCATCCCCATTGTCGATCGGCATGTCCCCTACGCGGACTCCGTGGCGCAGCGATTGCAGGAGTCCGGGCTTAGGGTAGAGATCGACGACTCCAGCGATCGCATGGGGGCCAAGATCCGTCAGGCGCAGTTGGAGAAGGTGCCCTACATGCTCATCATCGGCGACCGCGAGATCGAGGCGGAGCAGGTCAATGTTCGACTGCGCAACGAGGACGTTCTCGGTGCCATGGATGTGGATGCCTTCATTGAACTGGCGACAGAAGCGGTTACGTCCCGCAGGGAGCTGTAGGGGCAGGTTGACCAGCACTCAACCGGTCGCACGCGACGGCCATCA
>JASFVG010000186.1:0-8901 GCA_050049955.1 Anaerolineae bacterium
GCCTTATGGACCTCGTGGTGCCCGCACCCTTGACCACCACGCTAGGTGTGACCGCCACACAGACCACATCGCCGCTTCCCACGCCAACTTCGTCGCCCTAGAAGAGCGCCTGGTGGTGACTAGCAGGGTCTGCCGACGGGAAGTAATGCCAGATGGAGAGTAACCGCCTGTGAGCGAGATCCGCGTCGGCCGCGGGCTCAGTCGTTGGCAGGCGGTTGCCCGCGGCGTCGGTGTGATGTTCACCACGGCCGCCTTGGTCGCGCTCGGCGACGTGCTGGAGGCGGCAGGCCCTCTTGCCAGTCTACCCCACCTTCTGGCGCTGCTATTGCTTCTCGCCAACCTGCTGGGCTACGCGGAGCTGGCCGTGAGGAGCCCGCGCCCTGGCGGCGCCTATGTCAACACCCGCCAGGCTGAGAGGGAACCGGTGGCTTTCTTCACGGGCTGGTCCCTCATTCTGGCCAGCCTAGGACTATGTGCACTCCTGGCGCACGGTTTCGGTGTCCAGGTGGTCGCACTCCTGCGCAACCATCTCAACCTCGCGTGCCCTGCCTGGCCCTGGGCAGCCGGACTGGTGCTTCTGCTGGGGGTCTACAACGCCTCTGGGACCCAGCGAGGCCGACGAGGGTCCGCCACCGTGCTCGTCCTGTCGGTGGCACTCCTCGTCGGAATCGCCCTGCTGGCACTCCCTCAGATCGAACTCGATCGCTTCACAGCCGGGCCTCGGAATTGGCAAAGTGCTCTAGCCCTTGTGCTGGTGCCATTCCTGGGTTTGGAGGTCACCGCGAGCCTCCGGACTAGGCTTCCGCGGCGGGTGAGCGACAAGCCTTGGGTCTTTCTGCTGGCGCCGGTGGTGACCACCGTCCTGGTGGCCGTTGTCGCTAGTGTGGCGTGGGGTGTCCTCGGACCGGAAGCCTGGCCCACTCAAACAGATCCCCAAGTGCCGCTGGCGCTGGTTGGAGCCGGCGTGGGCGGAGGCGCTGGGCGGCCCCTCGTGCTTGCCCTGGGCGCCTTAGGTCTGACCCTGGCTCTCGACAGCGTCCTGGTGCTCGTGGTGCGCCAGATCTATGTGATGGGTAAGGACGGCTACTGGCCCGGCACGCTACTGAAGATGCATCCGCGCTTTGGGACGCCCGTCTGGATCATCATCCTTGTCGCACTGCTCGTTCTGCCCCTGGCCTCGATCCCCATCCCCTTCCTGACCAGGCTGGCTGGCTTGCTCTACCTGGCTACGTTGATGGGGGTGAATCTGACGTTGGCGCTCACCCCCCAGTCGGAGACATCATCCTTCAGGTTACCTTTCCACCCGTGGGTCCCAGCCCTAGCACTGGTCATCGATGCGCTGGTCGCCCCGCTATGGGGACCCACGTGCGTGGCGTGGGCAGCCGGCTGTCTAGGTCTTGGTGGGATCCTCTATTTCGCCTATGCGCGAAGCCACCACTTAGAAGCGCAAGAGGGGATCACGGTCTTCAAGCCGTCGAAGAAGGAAGGGTCAAAGGTAGATCATCGCGTGTTGGTGCCGATTGCCAACCCCGCCACGGCGGGGACGCTGCTGCGACTGGCGGGCGTCCTGGCCAGTCAGCAGGGGGGTGACGTCCTGGCCTTGCAGGTCGTTACCGTTCCCGATCAGGTACCCCTTGAGGAAGGCCGTCACCGTGCAGCCGTCAGCCGGGTGTTGCTTGAGAGGGCCATGACGCAGGCGAAGGAAGAAGGCTTCTCGATCCAGACGACGACGCGGGTGGCCCACACGGTCGCCGAAGGTATCCTCGATGCAGCTCGGGAGGAGACTGTGGACATGATCGTGCTCGGCTGGAGCGGCACCTCACGTACCCCCGGCGCCTCCATGGGACCTGTGATTGATGCTGTGCTCCGTGACGCGCCGTGCGAGGTCGTTGTCGCGAAGGGCGAGGCATGGCGCGGAGCTGAGAGGATCCTGCTACCCACAGCGGGCGGCCCCAACTCCCCTGTGGCCGCTCGGTTAGCACTGGCCCTGTCCGCCGCCTACGGGTCGCAAGTGACAGCCGTCTACGTCCAGCCGGGTCGCGCTAGCCCGCAGCAGATGGAGGAGAACAAGCGCCGCATCGCGCAGACCCTGAACGGGCTGGCCTTCGAGCGTCAGCCAGAGCAGCGGGTGATCATCGCCAACAGTGTGGTGGAGGGCGTCGTCCGGGAGGCTGAGGGGTATGACGTCGTCGTGCTCGGGGCATCGGAGGAGGGGATGTTCGATCAACTCGTCTTCGGCAGCGTGCCCCAGCAGATCGCCGCAGGGGTGCCAAGAGCGGCGCTTATCGTGCGACGTTACGAGGGGGCTACCGAATTCTGGATCCGCAGGCTGACTCGCGGCCTACTCAGCGTTCTGCCCCGACTGAACGTAAGGGAGCAGCTTGAGCTCCACGAGGCGATGAGCGCTAGTGCGCGCCCCGGTGCCAACTTCTTCGTGCTCATCGTGCTGTCGTCCATCATTGCCGCGCTGGGCCTGCTTCTCGACAGCGCAGCTGTGGTTATCGGCGCGATGCTCGTGGCCCCCCTCATGTCGCCGATTCTGGGTTTCTCACTGGGAATGGTGTTGGGCGATGTCCGATTGATCCGGGTCTCGATCGAGGCGATGTTCAAGGGCGTAGTCTTGGCCCTCATCATCGCTGTACTCATCGGCGCGATCTCGCCCTTCAAGACGCTCACCGATGAGATTATGGCCCGGACTCAGCCCACCCTCCTCGATCTAGCCGTGGCGCTGGCCTCGGGAATGGCTGGGGCCTATTCGCTCTCGCGCGAGGAGGTGAGTGCCGCCCTGCCTGGCGTGGCCATCTCGGCCGCCTTGATGCCGCCGCTGAGTGTGGCCGGCCTGGGGCTTTCTCTGGGGCAGCCTCGTGTCGCTGCCGCCGCCTTCCTACTCTTCCTGGCGAACATCGCCGCCATCAGCCTGGCCGGGGTGATCGTCTTCCTCCTGTTGGGCGTGCGCTCTCGAACCTGGCAGCCAGGGGAGAATCGTCGCATCCGGCGCGGGCTCATCGCCTTCGGACTCATGGTTCTGGTGATCGCCATACCGCTGGGCATCATCATGGCTGGCATCGTGCGGCAGTCCGCTACCCAAAGGGCGATTCAACAGGTGCTGACGCAGCAGCTGGCAGCGCACGAAGGGGAATTGGTCAGTTTCGAGCACCAGGTGGAACAGGGAGACCTGTGGGTCAGCGCCACAGTGCAGACCGTTGATGGGATTACGGCGGCATCCGTGGACGCCATAGCCTCTGCCTTGCGGAACCGCATGGACCGTCCGGTCACGCTGGAGGTGGTCACTCTCCCGGTTGTCCGTTCCAGCGAGCCATAGACCACGCGTTGCGTTGGCACCGGAGGGGCGAGATGCTCAGCTTCCAGGCGGCTGCCCCCCTGCGTACGTCAGGTCCTCACGATCCACGCGCTCAGAAACGGACGGAGCAGACACCAAGTCGGTCGCGCTTTCCAGCCCGGATAGAGAGTGGAAGGAACGGGAGCCGAGACTCCCCGGTGCTGCGTGACCGGGGAACAGTTGCGTCAGCCCTTCGCCCCACGCGGAACCACCCAGCACCGGAAACCGTCTATGAGACAATGACGTCGCTAGAGCATGGCAAAGGTTCCGGATAGCGGCGAAAGCCGTTCACATCCAGGAGGGATTATGAGAAGAAGAAGAGGTGTCTCCATCATTGGGTTGGTGCTCACACTGAGCACGTTGATCGTCAGCGGCTGTGGCTCGGCCACGCCGCCCCCGACTGCACCACCGGCAACCCCTACGCCGGAGGCGGACCAGCCGCAGCCAACGCCACCCGCATCGGAGGATGCCTCCGAGGAGGGAACAGCCGGTGAAGACCGAACCGAGGAGGTCAAGGTGCCCGGCGTAGCTATCGCGTCCGATCGAGAGCGAGTCGTCTCCCCTGTTGTGCCCGACGCAGACCTGGGTGCGTTGGTCTCAGGCAACAGCGCGTTCGCCTTTGACCTGTATCGATTCCTTGCGGAGCAGCAGGGGGACGGGAACCTATTCTACTCGCCCTACAGCATTTCGTTGGCGCTGGCGATGACGTACGCCGGGGCGCGCGGCGAGACGGAGGAGCAAATGGCTGATGCCCTCCAGTTCGACTTGCCGCAGAGCGACCTCCATCCCGCATTCAACGCCCTGGACCAGGAGCTGGCGCGGCGTGGCGAAGGGGCCGAGGGGAAAGACGAAGGGGGCTTCCGCCTGAACATCGCCAATGCGATATGGGGTCAGATGGACTACGCTTTCCTTGATGCTTTCCTGGACACCCTGGCCGAGAACTACGGCGCAGGGCTGCGAGTCCTCGACTTCGCCAATGCGCCCGATGCTTCGCGAGTGACAATCAATGATTGGGTCAGCGAGGAAACCGAGGGCAAGATCGAGAACCTGATCCCTCAGGGCACCATTGATCCGCTTACCCGTCTCGTCCTGACCAACGCCATCTACTTCAACGCCGCGTGGGCCAACCCTTTCCAGGAGGAGGCGACTCAGGATGGTACGTTCACGTTGCTCGATGGTAGTCAATCGACGGTGCCCATGATGCGCCAGACCGAGGCCTTTGCCTACCACAAGGGCAAGGGCTATCAGGCGGTCGAGCTGCCCTATGACGGGCACGAAATGTCCATGGTGATCCTGCTTCCCGACGAGGGTGAGTTCGCGTCCTTTGAGGATACGTTGGACGCCGAGAAGGCGAACACCATCGTCGATAGCCTCAAGCGCGGACAGGTCGCGTTAACGATGCCGAGGTTCGAGTTCGATTCGGAGTTCGGGCTGAACGAGGCTCTTGGAGCTATGGGTATGTCAGCGGCATTCTCCGGAGGCGCGGACTTCTCCGGAATGACCGGTACCAGGGAGCTGTTCATCTCCGACGTTGTGCACAAGGCGTTCGTCTCTGTGGATGAGGAGGGGACGGAGGCCGCCGCGGCCACCGCGGTGATCATGAAGTTGGCAGCTGTAGCGGAGGAGCCGGTGGTGATCACGATCGATCATCCCTTCATGTTCCTGATCCGCGACATCGAGACCGAGGCCGTCCTGTTCGTTGGGCGCGTGGTTGATCCCAGCGCCTAAGGAGCCTTGGGCATATCGGGGAAGGATTACGGCCAAGGCTCCCCGGTCGTCGGCGGCCGGGGAGCCTTTGTGTGTTGCTCTGAGCTGGACCGCCCCGACGCCCCCGCTAACGGTGCTTCAGGACGAGCGGCAGGTAGACATCATAGCCCACAGGCTCGAAGTAGAAGCCCTTGTTGTCCCCAGACGCCACGTTGCCCGCGCCGTCCACGGCCTGGACGAAGTAGTCGACGCTGTCGCCCTCAGTGAGGGCGACGTCTCCCGACCACGTGTCTGTGCCGACGTCATAGACGAGGTCGATGCTATCCCACGTCCCGCCGCCCAGACTGTAGGCAGCCACTACCCTCTCGATACCTGAGTCGTCCGTAGCCTCGGCACTGAATGTGGCCTTGTTGGGAAGCTGGGTGGCCTCGACGCGCCAGATGGTTGGATCGACCCTGTCGCTGTCGGTCGAATAGTAGACATCGTACGTCAACTGGTCCCACAGCCGCTCGGTGCCAGGGTTCTGGAACTGCGCGGGCATTACGACCAGTCGCTCCAGCGTCTCGAAGGCCGTCTCGACCCGGTTGACGGCAGCCATCTCGGTCGGATACCAGCCCTGAAGCGTGAATGATGGCTCTGTCGTGGCCGTGTCCGTCACCGGATGGGCGATCACGGGGTCGAAAGGCTGGATGTCCCGGTATTCCCCGCCCAGGAATAGCACGCTGCGGGCCTCCGTCCCGGCTTCGGCGATGTCCCGGCTCATGCGCGGCTGAATGGGCCGGCCGCCAGTGGCCTGGATCTCGTCGTCTACGCTATAGAACCTCCCGTCGGAGGTGGTGACCTCGCTGAACGAGGCGGTGAAGGTGATCGTACGCTGGTACAGGCTGCCGGCAGCCGTCAGGGGTGAGAATGAGGAAGGCCCCGTCAGAAGGTCCGAGACCGACTCGGTCGGATTCGGGACGCTGACGCGGGCCATCGGCAGACCATAGAGGGTTGTCTCAACCAGAATCTTCTCGTCGTACAACCCCAAGCTGCCCGCCGCCGCGCTGTTGACGTAGCGCTGTTTGGCACGGACCAGCGCCTGACCGATGGGCACCTCGCTGTCGCTGCCCAGCTGTTCGACGAAGTCGGCCATCAACCGCTCAGATAGAGCCGCTGCGTCGTCCATGCCATAGCCGTAGCCGGTGTTAGCCACCCACGTGGACCCCCGCCGAGCGAAGGCCTGGCTGAAGTCGAGCGCGTGACCGGACTCGTCCCAGGCGTCGGGCACGTTCAAGCCCGCGTGACAGCCTACGGAGAGCAACAGCGTACCGCTCAGGTCTGCAGATGCACTGATAACGTCATCACTCGTCAGCTCACCGCTCCCTACATCCGCTGGCCAGGCACGCCAGTGCTCGAAGTGAGCGCCCACGGCGTTCACGTCGTGGCGCGTCGAGAGCAGGGCCTCGCGGAGCTCCTCGGCTGTCCAGGTATCGCTGATCAAGCTGCTGGTGGCGATGCCCTGCTCCTCAAGAGTACCCTTGATCTCCCACGCGCTGTCGGTGAGGAAATCGTAGCCAGCGACTAGGCCGTTCTCCGGTGTCGCAAGTCCATCGCCAGCCAGATAGGCATCGATGAGGACACCGATCTCTTGAGGGGTCTCCACGAGTCTGCCGAGAGCAAGATCCGGGAGGTATAGCTGCCGACCGAACCAGGCGAAAGGCTCACGATCGGCGTAGAAATCGTCGCTGAGGGTGTAGCCCTCGGCGAGGCTGTAGTAGAGGGGTGTATCCTGGGCAACGCCAGCATCGCGCCGATACGTGCTCTCGTTGGCCTCGGCCACCTGGTCGGGAACCCTTCGGACCGGGATAACGTCATCGCCACCTATGATGACCAGGTACCGGATGCTGGGATAGGTGTCCAGAGCATCTCCAATCAGGTCCTTGATGGCCTCGGCTACTCTGTTCGCGGCTGCGGGGTTGCAGTGATCGGCATCCCACGCCTGATAGGCCGCGGCGACAGCAGCGTTGTTCTCTACTGGCAATAGCATTCCTTGGACGCCCTCATGCTCGGCCAGATCGGTCAAGCGCTGGAGCAGCGGGCCGGTTTCCGCCTGGCCGTGGATGGCGTCGAGGCGCCTCTTGTTGAGCAGGATCAGCGTCTGCGGATCCGCCGTTACCGTCGGAGAGATTGACACGCCTGGGGAGTAGGGGAAGCTGGCACTACAGAGGGGGATCTCCGCGCCGACGACGATTTCGGTGCGCAGCCTGTACGGGCGTGCACTGTGGGCTCCGTTGAAGCCCGCGACGGCGATGTAGTACCAGCCGGGCACGCCGCGGACGTCGCCCCAGACTGCCTCGGCCTGGGTGCCTTCTCGGGTCGAGACATCGACCAGATAGGCAGTATCGGCCATCCCCCCGATGGACCTGATGTTGCCAATGGATCGGATATTCCCAATTGACCGGATGTTGCCGATCGACCGGATGTTGCCGGTATCCTGAATATCACTTAACCCCTCGCCAACAGGTCTTCCGAGATCACTGTACAGAACCAGGTCGAAGTCAGCGGGGACCGTACTGAGCGTAACGTTCAGGACAGAGCCCTCCTCAGGGACATAGACCTTGTACCAGTCGACGTCTCGGTCGTGATCGATGTAGGCCGATCGTGTACCGGCGGTGACTGTGTAGGCTTCTGTCCAATCGTCGTTGGGCTCGTGGTGATCCTGCAGGCTCCAGTTCGCGAAGCGAGGTTGGCCGATAGGCGGATAGTCGAAGCCGACGTGCGGCTTGATCAACTTGGTGAGGGCCGGGTAGTAGATCGGTATCACGGCTACCTCGTCTCCAACGAGGATGCGGTCTGCCTCCTGTTGAAGGGCGATCCTTGAGATGGCATTGGTTTCCGTCAGCGCACTAGTTATCAGCTGGCGGAAGGGTTCGCTACTCCAGCCGGTGTACTGCATATGGGAATCGGGGTGAAAGACGTCGTTCAAGATGTTGTGGGCGTCCCCGTAGTCCAACCACCAGGTCAGCCGGTAGCCGTTGTAGGAGCAAGCACCGGGGTCCTCCTGACAGCCCGAGAGGGCACCAAGGTAGGGACTCCAATCCTGGTACGCCGTCGTGACGCTGATGTTCAGGTTCGACCGCCAATGGTCAGCCACGGCATCGATCAGCGTCTCGTGTCCCACATTAGCCCACAGCTCCACGCCCGGGAACCCCGCGCCGTCGGGATAGCCGGCCTCTGTCAGCGCTGCTCGGGCCGAGGTTGGATCGAACGAGTATCCCACCTCTTGGTTCTGGTAGCCGGGTATACCTGGGGGGATGACGCCCGTCGCGGTCTGGCTCCAGGGCATACCCATGACGTCGCTGAGGATCAGGGTCCGGTCAATCGCCGAGGCCAGCGCTCTGCGCACCGTGATCGAGCTCGTTGGGGTCAGTTCCGTGTTGAGTCCCAGATAGTACACGCTGGCGCCCGTGAGGCTGTGGAACTCAGTGCTGAGGTCAGAATCGGACAGGATTTGGTTCAGTTCGTCGTCTGGCGTGGCGCTTGCGTCGACAAGCCCTTGCTCGTAGGCCGCAAACTGCTCGGCCTCCGGCACGATCGGCAGGAGCACCGTCTCTATGGCGACCTGTTCCGCGTCATAGTACTGCTCATTCCTCTCCAACTCCAGCCATTCGCCCGGCTCCCAGGCCGCAGGCGTATAGGCACCGTTCCCGACGAAATGACCCACTTCAGCCCACTGCGGGTCACTACTGATCAAATCGAGCCGGACCGGGTAGCTGGCGAACGTGGCCAGGGTCGCCGGGAAGTGGGCGGTCGGTTCCTCGAGTGCAAACCTCAGCGTATGTGACCCCACTGCAGTCACCCCAACCGTGGTG
>JASFVG010000187.1:0-8834 GCA_050049955.1 Anaerolineae bacterium
TAATCATATTGCTGCTGATGGCGTTGGGACACGGGTACTTCGGTTTCCTGAGATCGAGTGGCTCCTGAGAAGGGGCGTGAGGGACCGACGCCCCACTGCTGATCCGCACGTCAGCATCTGTGCGGGCGCTGACCGTACATCGGCCACGGTTTCGTGATACTGGTAACTGAGCGGGCGTATTCCCAGTCGACGGCATTGCATCTGGCTGACGGACAGAGCGACCATTCGGGGGCATGATGACGATGGACAGGAGCACCGAAGAGTCCAGGCCTGGAGTCGATGGGTATGAACGCGAAATCCTCCGTGACCTCGGAGAGCAGCACGCGGAGCGGACCCGATCAGTTGAGAACTACATTCTCAGCTACTTGGCCACCTTCCGCCTGATACGACTGCTAGGAGTAGACCCCCTCAGCACCCGTGGTCGCCTTACTTGCCTTGTGCTGTGGCTTGTCACCCTTCTCGGGCTGCCAGCAATCATTGCATTGCTGGCTGGACAGCTCGTTGCAGAGGATCTTCTGAGGTGGTTATTCGTGGCCGCGACCTACGGCGTGGCTGGCGTGGTTTCCCACGAGGCGCTTTCAAGGCACATTGGGCAACGTGTGTCGTTGCATCGAACAATGACTGACAAGAGCGGGCTGCGCCGACTGATCGACTGGGATCGCCGGTGGAACAACATCCGGACACTGGGTGCAGGCGCCGGAGCATTTGCCATGATCGCACTCGTCTTCTTCTTCGTTGCCCAGCCGAAGTCGCACACTGCGCCATCCATAGGATCTGTAGTTGTTGCTTTCTTGATCTTCTACCAAGTGGGAGAGGCGGCCTTTTCCAACCTCCTGATATGGGCCGAATCGCACCTGTTGGTCCAACACGAGTACGACCTGTACCGCCTCAGTCCCATTGATACGCCCGCGGTTCGACAATCCGTTCGGGGCTGTGACTCGGTCGGCTTGCTCATTGCCCTCCTCCTCACTATCGCCATCATAGAGTTCGCCGTGCTGCTACCAGGGCAGTCCGGGTTGCGAGTACGGATTGCCTTGTTTCTGCTGATCATCACATATGTAAGTGTGGTGGTACGGGTGCTCGCCCCCCGACTGGCAATCAGGCGAATCATCCAGGCACACAAGGAGCGTGGGCTTCTCCCCATCCGAGGCCGCCTGAACGATCTATCGGCCAGACTTCTCGACCTGACTGATCAGGAGTTCGCCGAACTGGAACGGCTCAAGCAGATGCACGATGCCATCAACGGTTCATCGGAGAATGTGCTGACCCTGGGCAGTCTCGCACATCTGACGGGAGCCTTACTGGTGCCGACGGCAAGTTTCCTACTTACTGTAGTCGGCGAGACTTACCTGAGACGACTGGTTGAGAGTTCCCTTCCCTGAGGCGGGGCCCTACCGCGTCCAGGCACCTTCTGCCGCGTCCAATCGGCTGCCGTCTCTGCAGCAGTGGCAGTCCAGTCACGGCGAAGACCGGGAGCATACAGGGCCTCGCAGGTCCCAAATGCAGAGGTCCGGAAGGGCCACATCACACGGCTGGACGTCAGCCTCAACTACCCATACGGCCACAAGCGCCCAGGAGGAGGACTGTCCCAGACGATGCCGACCGACGTGACGGTGCTTGACAAGGGTAACTGACAGCACGTATACTGCCAGGTAGCGACGGATTGCACCTCGAAATCGATCAGCTGAAGCGCGCCCACCAACTCGACTCCATCCGCCGCTACCAATACGCGCCAAACTGGCACAGGCAATGCCAGCCAGGACCCCTTGTGGGGTCTGCATCCCTGTACGGAGAGTGGTGCAGTGAATTGTCCACAGTGCGGCTACGAGTGCCCACCTGACTTCGATTTCTGCCCTCGATGTGCCTCGCCCGTGCACGTCACGTGCCCGCAGTGTGGCTTCCGCGCACCCTGGGCCTTCGCCTTCTGCCCGATGTGTGCCACGGCGCTGGTCGCTGCGTCAGAGGAGCCTGGTCTCCCTGCCCTTGATGAAGCCATCCAACGGTTGGTCCCCAAGGAGTTTGCAGAGCGACTGCTGGCCACGCGCGGGCAAGTGTCGGCCGAGCGCCGCATGGTGACCATCCTCTTCTCCGACGTCAAGGGCTCGACGGCCATGGCTGAGGAGCTGGACCCCGAAGACGTCATGGAGATCATGGACGGCGCCTTCGATGTGCTGATCGATCCGATCATGAGGTACGAGGGGACACTGGCCCGCATGATGGGTGACGCGGTGCTGGCGTTCTTCGGCGCCCCTATCGCCCACGAGGACGATCCCGAGCGAGCGTGCCGGGCGGCGCTCGAGATCGTAGAGGGGGCGCGGGCGTACGCTGGCCGGCTAGCGCGAGAGCGCGGCATCGAGGGCTTCAACGTCCGGGTCGGCATCAACACCGGATTGGTGGTGGTCGGCGAGGTGGGCTCCGACCTGCGGGTGGAGTACACGGCGATGGGCGACGCCATCAACCTCGCTGCGCGGATGGAGGGCGCGGCCCGGCCCGGGACGGTATTGATCACCAACGACACTCACGAGCTCATCGAGCCACTCTTCGACACTGAGGACCTGGGGGTGATCCAGGTCAAGGGCAGAGAGCAGCCTGTTGCGGTCCACCGTCTGGTGAAAGCGAGGGGGGTACCCGGGAGGATTCGTGGCATCCCCGGCCTGGAATCCCCGCTGGTTGGGCGGGAGACGGAATTCGCCGCGCTGGGAGAAGTGCTAGGGCGCCTGCGTGCGGGCGTGGGTGGCATCGTCACGGTCGTAGGAGACGCCGGCATCGGGAAGTCGCGGCTGGTGACCGAGGCTCGCGCCGAGGCAATCCGTGGCCAGGCTGACGGGACTGTCACTGGGCTGCCGCTTTCCTGGATCGAAGGGCACTGTCCCGCGTACGGCAGCTCGGTCGCCTACTTGCTCTGGCTTGACGTAATCCGCGGCCTCCTTGACGTCACCTTCGAAGACTCGACAGAGGCGGTACGTGATAGGTTGAGGGAGACCACAGAGAACCTGTGCCCTGACCAATTCGAGGACGTGTATCCCTTCGTCGCGCGACTGATGTCCCTGCCGGTTGAGGGTAGCCTCGCGAAGAGACTGGAAGAAATGGACAGCCGCGATCTCAAGAAGGATACCTTTCGCGCGATCGAGACGCTCATCTGTTGTGCGGCCCGAGAGCGCGCCCTTGCTCTGGTCTGTGAGGACCTGCATTGGGCCGACCCCACCTCGATAGAAGTGCTCCAACAGGTACTCGGCCTCACAGACCAGGCCGCGATACTGTTCATCTTCGTCTTTCGCCCTCGCCGAGCGTCCGGCTGCTGGCAGATCAGGGAACTGGCAGCACGAGACTACCCCCATCGACATACCGATGTGTGGCTCCAGCCGCTCTCGCCTTCGCAGAGCGAAGCTCTGGTGCAACACCTTTTGCAGGCTGAAGCCGTGCCTGCGGGCTTCAGACGAAGAATCCTCAGCGTCGCAGAAGGCAACCCATTCTACGTGGAAGAGATACTGCGCGGACTGATTAACCAGGGCGTGGTGATCGCTGACGGGCCGGGCGGGACCTGGCGGGTGACGGAGGGCATGGCAAAGGTCGAGTTGCCCACCACTCTGCAGGGCGCGCTGTTGGCACGCATCGACCGGTTAAACGAGGCCGCAAGACGTGTCCTACAGATAGCGGCAGTTATCGGGCGCATCTTCCTCTACCGGATTCTGGAGACCATCGCGGCGGCCGAACCGGTCACGGGCGAGGGGCGGGCTCTGGACGAGCAACTGATCACCCTGCAGCGGGAGCAGATGATTCGAGAGCGCGCACGGATACCTGAGTTGGAGTACATCTTCAAGCACGAGCTGACCCGCGAAGCAGCGTACAACGGACTGCTGAGGAAGGAGCGCCGAGCATTCCACCGCCTGGTGGCAGAGGCACTTGAGGAGATGTTCCCTGACCGAGCGGAAGAACACGTCGAGCTCCTGGCGCATCACTGGAGGCAGGCAGGGGACCGCGACAAAGCCCTGGCGTACTTGATCCGCGCGGGAGATAGGGCTCGAAGACAGGGTGCCTGTGTCGAGGCCGTTGATGCATACACGGAGGCGCTGAAGCTGGTGGAGGCCTCGACGCGGCCGGACCGGGAGAACCTACGCGCCGAGCTCCTTGAGCGCCGCGGACAGTCGTACGTTACCGTACAGAACATGGGTGCGGCGCGGGAGGACTTCTACCGACTCCTGGCATGGTCACGTCAGGCAGGAGCAAGGCGGCGGGAGGCGCAGGCCCTGGTCAACCTGATCCAGCCACTCCTGATAGGGCATCAGCTGGATGAGGCCACGGACCGCGCGGAGGAGGCCTACGCCATCGCCACCGAGTTAGAGGACAACCTGCTGGTCGCCCGCAGCACGGGCGCGCTGGGCAGCGCTCTCTGTGTCAGGGGTGAACTGGATCAGGCCCGCAGATACCTGCAGTCCGCTCTGGCTGCCGGTCGACTCACGGGGGCTGGCGGCGGCCTGAGCGAGGCCCTGTTTTACTCCATGATGGAGCGCAACTGGGTGGGAGACTTCCGCAGCGTGCTCACGCTGGCGGATGAGGCCTGGGTTCTCGCCGAGAAGGCGGGTGACCCAAACTCCGCCTGCGGGGCGCTCTTCTGCACCGCGCTGGCGCAGTGCGGCCTCGGCGACTATGAGCTGGCGCTTGACACACTTGGACGGGCCAGCGAGATCGCTGATTCAGCTGGCCTGGTCAGCGCGCCCGCCGAGCTGCTGAACACCTGCGGTTGGGTCTACCAGGAGATCTATAATCTGGACAGGTCGGCAGAGCTGAATGCGAAGTGCGTTCAGGAGGCGCGCGATCTTGGAGAGATAGAGACTGAGGCCAACGCGTTAGTTAACCTGGGCGTGGACCACCTCTGGCTGCAAGAGCTGGAAGAAGCGAAGGGCTGTTTCGAGGCAGCGGAGGCGCTGTTGGAGAAGCAGTTTGGGGGCTTTCGGTGGCGGTGGCGGACGAGGCTGCTGGCGGCCTGGGGCGAATTGTATCTGGCCCGGGGAAGCGCACATCGTGCGCTCGAATACGCAGAGCAGTGCCTGCAGCTGGCGGTGAAGACGTCTGCCAGGAAGAACCAGGTGAAAGGCTGGAGGCTCCAGGGAGAGGCCTTGGCGGCCCTGGATCGTGTGGAGGAGGGAGTCGCCGTGCTCCTCAAAGCGGCGAACTTGGCTGACGAGGTCGAGAACCCGCCGCTGACCTGGAAGAGCCATTTCGCCTTGGGTAGAGCCCTGTCTAGACTGGAAAGGCTTTCTGAGGCCAGGATACACTACGAGCAGGCTGCTGCGACCATAGAGAGGACGGCGGCCGGCTTGAAAGATCTGAGCTTGAGAGAGACCTTCTTGTCCGCTGGACCGGTGAGGGCGGTCCTGGAGGCCAGATTCCGAATCGGTGGGGGAAAGGGCGCGCCTGGCGGCTAGAAGCCAGGCGGCCCTGCCAAGGATCCCGACGCAAGGTGTCCCCCGTGCGGAAGCGAACAGCTCGAGAATGCCACGCTCTTTCCGGAGTATGATTTGCAATCAGATACTCCCGACCAGATGCTCCGGAGGGCTTTGCCGAACGGCTAGCCCGGTGCCTCCGTCCGCTCCTGCCTGATGGGTTCGCCGAGGGACTGCAGAACGCCCCAAGCCGTGCACGTCCAATCTCCAGGCTGGAGAGCTGCGCCCAGGTGGTCGTGAGGCCGGTACGCTCGACAGGGGGCGGGTACACGCCTGTCGAGGGAGGCGTTGGCCTGTTGGTCGGTCTCTTCACCGATATCGAAGCATCGGCAGAGCGTGTCCTCGACGGAGCTGCGTCGTGCCGAATTGCCTTGGTGATTGTTTCTGGCTGACGGAATCAGCGGGCGTTGCCCGCAGCACGCCTAGAGAATGGTCTCACGACGCAGGCGTAGGGCGTAGGGGAACGCCGCTCCCTGACCATTTACTTCACCGGTCTCAACGGCCGGCTGTTGTGGCCGGGGCACTCGCTGTGCCCAGCGCGCGATGATGGCACGTCAGGAGGAGACTGAGATGCAGTGCATGCAATGCCACACTGACAATCTGGAGGGTGCCAAGTTCTGCTTCGAGTGCGGCGCCAGGCTCCAACTCATCTGTGAGCAGTGCAGGACGACGCTTCCGCCAAGCGCCAAGTTCTGTCTGGAGTGCGGCGCCACGATGACTGCGCCTGCCGCTGACGCGCCGGCGGATCCGTATGGCCTGTTGCCCGAGCGGATCCGGAAGCTGGTGCCGGCGAAGTATGCCGACCGGTTGCTGCGGGCAGGAGAGCAGGTGTCTGGCTAGCGCCGCATGGTCACCATCCTCTTCTCCGACGTCAAGGGCTCAACGGCGATGGCCGAGGAGCTCGACCCCGAGGACGTCATGGAGATCATGGATGGGGCCTTCGACGTGCTCATTGAGCCGGTCTACCGGTACGAGGGGACCCTCGCCCGGCTGATGGGCGACGCGATCCTGGCCTTCTTCGGTGCGCCGATCGCGCACGAGGACGACCCGGAGCGGGCGTGTCGGGCGGCCCTGGAGATCGTGGAGGGTGCCCAGTCGTACGCGGAGACGTTGGTGCGGGAGCGGGGCATCGAGGGCTTCAACGTGCGTGTGGGGATCAACACCGGGCTGGTGGCAGTAGGCGAGGTCGGGTCGGACCTGCGGGTGGAGTACACGGCCATGGGCGACGCCATCAACCTGGCGGCGAGAATGGAGCAGAACGCGCCAGTTGGAGGGACTCTGATCACCCACGACACCTACCGCCACGTGCGCGGGGTGTTTGACGTACTGCGCCAGGAACCGCTGCAGGTGAAGGGCAGCCGCGAGCCGGTACAGACGTACCTGGTCCAGGGGGCCAAGCCCCGGGCCTTCCGCAAGCCGATGCGAGGGGTCGAGGGCGTCGAGACTCGGATGGTCGGCCGCCAGGCGCAGCTCAACCTGCTTCAGGAAGCGTTCTTCACAGCGATGGAGGACCGCGAGCTGCAGGTGGCGACGATCGTGGGCGACGCTGGCGTGGGCAAGTCGCGCCTGCTCCACGAGTTCGACGTCTGGGCCGAGGACCTGGCCGAGCAGTACTTCTTCTTCAAGGGACGTAGCTTGCAGGAGATGCAGAGCCTGCCCTACTCCTTGATCCGCGACCTCCTCGCCTTTCGCTTCCAGATCGAGGACACCGACCCGCTGCCACTAGTGCGGGAGAAGCTCGAAGAGGGCGTCGGTGTTGCGCTGGGCCATGGGGAAGAAAGCCGCCGGGGCGCCCACTTCGTCGGGCACCTGGCCGGCTTTGTGTTCGGGCAGAGTGACCATCTGGAAGGCGTGCTCGATGACCCCAAGCAAGTACGCGACGGTGCCCTCTCCTACCTGGCCGACTACTTCAAGGCGCTGGCGGCTCAGTTGCCGGTCCTGATCCTGCTCGAAGACCTCCACTGGGCCGACAACGGCTCGCTCGACACCTTCAACCACCTGGCTCTCTCGCTGCTGCATCAGCCGCTGATGATCGTCGGTACCGCCCGTCCGGCACTGTTTGAGCGCCGCCCTCACTGGGGCGAGGGACAGTCATTCCACAGCCGCCTTCAACTGCGCTCATTGACCAAGCGCAACACCCGCCGGCTGCTGGACGAGATCCTGCAGAAGGTGGAGGATGTGCCCGATACATTGAGCGAGTTGGTCGTCGCTGGCGCCGAGGGGAACCCTTTCTTCGTCGAAGAACTGGTCAAGATGCTGGTTGAGGACGGCGTGGTTGTGAAGGGGGAGGATCAATGGCGCGTGGAGCCGTCGCGGCTGAGCGAAGTCCGCGTGCCACCCACCCTGAGGGGGGTGCTCCAGGCACGCCTGGACAGGCTCCCGATGGAGGACCGGAATGTCCTGCAACAGGCGTCAGTGGTTGGGCGGCTGTTCTGGGACCGAGCGGTGGTGCGAATCAGAGAGTCCACGGCCGAGGGCGTCCAGGCAGGCGAGGTCTTGGAGGCACTGGCCACGCTGCGGGGCCGGGAGATGATCTACCGGCGAGAGACCACGGCCATCGCCGGGGCGCAGGAGTACATCTTCAAGCATGCTGTGCTCCGGGAGGTGACGTACGAAAGCCTGCTGAAGCGGCTGCGCAGAATCTACCACGGCCTGGTGGCGGACTGGCTGATCGAGCAGGGTGGCGAGCGGGCCGGCGAGCACACGGGGCTGATCGCCGACCACCTGGAGCTGGCCGGGCGCGACGCGGAGGCCATCGAGTATCTCCTAGAAGCGGGCGACCGGGCGCGGAGCCTGTACGCCCACCAGGAAGCGATCGGAGCGTATGAGCGAGCGCTGGCCTTGCTGAAGGAGCAGGAGGACCACGAGCGGGCCGCGCGGACGCTGATGAAGGTTGGCCTTACGCATCACACAGCCTTTCAGTATGAAGCGTCGCGGCAGGCGTATGAGAAAGGCTTCGCCCTGTGGCGGGAGGCGGGGATGCAGAGGCCGGCAGTCCCCCCGGCGCCAGCAGCTCACGCGTTGAGATTACCAGCTTCAGACCCGCGGACCTTGTCACCGACCATCTGTTTCGACACATATTCGTGGCTCGTGGTAGACGGGCTGTTTAGCGGGCTAGTTGACCACGGCCCTGAGTGGGAAGTCCTGCCCAGCTTGGCCGTGTCATGGGAAGTTCTGGAGGGCGGCTGCAAGTACATCTTCCACCTGAGGGACGACGCGCGCTGGAGCGATGGGCCGCCACTGACAGCCGGGGACTTTGAGTACGCCTGGAAGCGGGTGTTGGATCCGGCCATCGGGTCGCCGAACGGCGAGCTACTGTACGACGTCGAAGGGGCCAGGTCGTTTCATCTGGGGGAAGGCAGGCGGGCACACGTGGGGGTCCGGGCCATC
>JASFVG010000188.1:0-8829 GCA_050049955.1 Anaerolineae bacterium
AACGTCCGCCGGCTGACCGTTGGCCTTCCAGAGGGGGGTCCAGAAGAACCCGACGCCGTCGGCCTCAGCCGCGCCGTAGGCACCGTCTCCAGTGCGGGACAGGGTGATGGTATCGCCGGCGGTAACGTAGCCCCAGACCACATCGTACGCCAGGTCGGCGACGAAGCCATCCATACCGGCCTGGCCGGTCGCAAACACCCGATCCAAAGGTGGACCACCACTCTCCTCACCAGACATCGGTGGAGCGACGGAAGAGCCACCGGCTGCTGGCGCCAATGCGCTGGCGGCGGGGGTACTGCCCACTGCCCCTCGCACCTCGCTGCGGTGCGAAGGACCTCGCTCGTCAGCAGGTGGCACGGGATCAGGCTGCCGCGCGCGGGTCGCCACCTCGAGAGTGCCGTGCGACACGTCATCCGACGGCGGTGCAGGAGCCCAGGCGGATCGATCCCCGCGAACCGCCTCCCGCGCATCCGCGGAGACATCGGCCGAGGCGAGGCGCCCATGCCCGGGGATGCTCGTGAGTCGAGCCTCGACGCCTGGTCCGATAGACTTAGCCTCGATCGACTGGCTACGGGAAAACGCCAATAGCAGCCCGAAGGTCAGGCTCAGTGCGATGACCAGCGACCAGATCACCTGACTCGCTTTGGTAGCCCGTGCTAGCCCCATCTCCTCCCCCCTTCTGCGACGATCAATGTGCCGTTGTGCATCAGATCCAGGCCGCGAGGGGCGCGGCGGTGCCCCCATCGCCTGAACACGATCCCATCGTCTCGTTCCATGCTAGGCCAATGTGCTCGGCGCACGATCTGACCGACTCATCCCACGTTGCTACCCTACCGAGCATAGGGGATGCCAAGAATCGCTGTCAAGCCGTGCCGATTCCTGAGAGCACGGTCTACTATCGTACGGAACAGCGCTATGGCGATACCCGGCGCGGCAACCCGGGGACAGCACGGCAGTGATGGTTGGCGTCGCCGGCTCGCTGAGGATGCTCTGCCCGGCCCGGCACCCGCATGACACCTTCGGATCCCTGTGGTGCAAGGATAGGGCGCTCCTTGCTCAGTGGCGTTCACCTTCCCCACGCCCCCTGACCGCGATTGGTTATGGCGAACATCGGCGGTGAGACCGTCACTCACTGGCGGCGGCAGCAACAACGGATGGGTTAGTGCTCAAAGGGCTCCCTCATCGAGGCTGACGACCCTTCTTACGACGGAGTAGCAGTCCATCCTAGTATACCACAAAACGAGCGGTTTGTCTGTAGCAAGATTGTGATATTCTGTGTGGCGCACGTTAGACTCCGCTTGTGGCGCATACGCCACACGCCGTTGGCGCACGCGCGGCCTGTCCCGTACCACCCGGCTGCGGCCCTGGGCATGCACGCTAGGCTATGGGAACGGCAAAGGGACGACCTGACCAACCCGCACGGCGCGTTTGCGAAACCGGCCAGGAGGTGGTATCCTTTCGGAGTGCACAGGCAGCGTGATTGCTGATCAGGTCGTATGAGAGGGCCTTCTACTGGGACGCGGGGAACTCCACCAGACCGGGACTGTCGGTCCAGCCTTGACCAAGGATAACGACCGTCGTCGTGTGAGTGAATACGCTTTGGCACCCCAAGAGCGTGTTCCACAGTACAGACAGTATGATGTCGCCTGAGACCTACCCAGACCGAGCTGTACCTGTGCACTCCGAAAACCGCTGTACCTCGTCCTGTTCGTCGCCACGGGAGGTGGAGGATCAATCGTGACACAGAAACGGGTTGTTCCGTCCAGACTGAGCTGCTTTGCGGACGGCCTCATTGAGGCTGGTTGGCTGGCGGCGGTCGTGGCTCCGCCCATGCTCTTCAACACCCTGGCGCTGAACCAGTTCATCCTTCCCAAAGTGTGCGTGTTCCGATCGATTGTGCTCGTCATGGTGCTTGCGTGGTGCATCCGGGCGGTAGAACAGTGGAACGCCGGGGCCGGATCTGGTATTGCCCACCGACTGGTCGAGTTCCTGCGCAGGCCTCTTGTGCTCCCGGCAGTGGCACTGGCAGCGGCCTACGGCGTCAGCACGGCCCTCTCTATCTGGCCCCGCGGCAGCTTCTGGGGCTCCTACAATCGTCAGCAGGGCACGTACACAGCCATCTGCTACATAGCGCTATTCCTTGTCGTGCTGCACTCCCTTCGCAGTCGAGCGCAGCTGGAGCGACTGACGACGATGATGGTTGTGGCCAGTTTGCCCGTCTGCCTGTTTGCGCTGGTACGGCCCTACCGCCTGGGCTGGGAGGGTTGGAGCGACGCTTTCGGCGGTGGCCGGGTTTCTGCATCGCTGGGGAATCCCATCTTCCTGGGTGCCTACGTCGCAATGGTCATACCGCTGACTCTGAGCAAGGTCATCAGCTCTCTGGAGGAGATCCTGCGAGGCGACCAAGCCGGCATACCTGGGGTGATCTCGATGATCTTGCATTCGTTCGTGCTGTGCGCGCAGGTGGTCACGCTCGTGCTGACTCAGAGTCGCGGTCCCTTGCTGGCGCTTCTACTCAGTCTGTTCGTCTTCGCCTTGCTCTTCCTGATACAACGGGGGCGGAGATGGCACGGCATCGTGGTGATCAGCCTGGCCGTGGCGGCAGGCCTCTTCCTCATAACGCTCAACTTGCCCAACACGCCGCTCGGACCGCTGAAGAGAATCCCCAATTTCAGACGGTTGGGCACGATTGCGAACGATCGATCAGTGCGGTTCAGGGCCGCTATCTGGGAGACGGCTGTCCGGATGTCCACCGCCACTTCCTTGCGAACGCTCTTCGGGCATGGGCCGGAGACTGTTGGGGTGAACTTCTATCGCTACATTACGCCGGAGGCTGCTCACTTTCGGGGCGCCAAGCGGGCCGTGGACCGGATGCATAACGAAACACTGGACGCTTGGGCCACGACCGGGTTGACGGGCGTAACGGCACAGCTTCTTCTGTTCAGCAGCCTCTTCTACCTCGGCTTCCAGCGGCTGGGTCTGACTCGCAGTCGCCGGCGGCGCCTTGCGCTTGGCGGGCTTATGGCAGCAGGCGCCATCCTCGGTGCTGTGACCCCGTGGATTCTGGATCGCTCGCTGAGGTTCTCGGGAATCGGGGTACCGTTGGGGCTCGTCCTTGGCCTCCTGCTCTTCCTGGCCATACTGCTCTTCAGCGGGCAGACGCACCAGATTCGAGATGCCACGGATCTACCGCTGATCGCGCTGATCTCAGGCGTTGCGGCCCATTTCGCGGAGATCCAGACCGGCATAGCGTTCACCGTGACTCGTGCCCACTTCTGGGTCTATGCTGCCCTGGTCGGGGTCTTAGGCTTCTCGATCCGGGGCGAACGGGACCCGGAGTGGGACGAAAGGGATGGTACTTCTCGCAACGCACACCAGGCCTCAATCATTCCTCTCGCGGTGCTGACTGGCCTGCTGCTCGTCACCGCCGGTTTCTCCCTCGTCAGGTACAACTTCGGCGTCCGATCTCACGCCTACATCGTCCTGATCCTGCTGATGTCCTGGCTCCTCGCCGGGCTTGGCCTGGCCAGTCAGTCAGGCACAGTCGCAGGAGAATCGGACGCACAGACCTACATTCGCCGCTTAGGAATCTACTGCGCGCTCTCGTTGGGGAGCTTGCTCGCCTTTCTGCCCTTCCATCTGACCAACCTGCGACCCTACCTAGTGCCCGCAGCACTGTCGGCAACCTACTATGGCTTTGTTCTGATCGCCTTGGTTGTCGTTGCTCTGTCCCTGCCGACAAGCAGGCCCCTGGCCCAGCGCTTCGTCGAGAGGCGCTGGTGGATCCATCCTCTCCTCGTGCTGGTGGTCGGACTGATCTTGGTCAGAACCAACCTGAACTCCGTGACCGCAGACACGTTCGCAGCCGTGGGCGAGGAGTACAAGCGGCGGGGCCTCTGGGATCAAAGCGTCTCCGCGCATGAGCGAGCTGTGGAGCTTGCTCCAGGCGAGGACCGCTACCACTTGTTGTTGGGGCGAGCCTATCGTAGTCAGGCACTGGCGGAGGCGGCCGAGGAAGCCCCTCGGTTTGAGCGGGCGCGCGAGGCACACGAGGTCGCCCGAAGGTTGAGCCCGCTGGAGCCCGACCACTACGCCGGGCTGGGGCATCTGTACCGTGCTTGGGCAGGCGTAACCGATGACCTGGAGGGAAAGACTGAGCGGCTAACTCAGGCGCTGTCCTACTACCAACAGGCGAGGAGCATGGCCCCTCTGGCACACGGCGAGACTCTGAAGGAGGCCGCAGTCGAGTCGCACGTCCAACTGGCCGAGAGCTACGTTCAGTTGGGCATGGTCGACATGGCCGTTGACCAGTATCAGGCCGCGGCGCTACTCAGTTCGCCCGAGAAGAGGTCGGAGTTGGAGACGATACTCGCTGAGCTGCAAGGGGACGCACGCTGATCCCACGACCCGGAGTCCGGCCAGACCACCACCGGCCGGACGGACTGCAGGGACCAGACAGCACGGTTCCTTGCTCGGCTACCAGTTGACGCGTACCCCGTCCGGGATTGCGCTGCTTCGCCTATCGGGCCCAGCCAGTTGGCCGCCCTTGTGGCCGTTTCCCTTCGCCACGCCAGGAGGCTCAACCTTTCGCTGCCGGTGCTGGGCGAAACTCAGGAACGACTTCGCGGAGCTTGGCGACGATGCGCTCGGCGTCCGTCCCATAGGCCAGCCTCTCAAGCTCCGCAATGTCGTCGTCCAGCCTGTCACGCGCAGGATCGTCCCTCGGTTCGATGACCAGAATGGCATGATGTGGCGTGGGACGCGGCTCCTCCCACGCTGCAAAGAGCTGCTCACTCAGCTTCTCACCGGGCCTGAGCTCGGTGAAGACCACTTCGATATCTCGACCCGGCTCCAGACCCGACAGGCGGATCAGGTCGTGCGCGAGATCCAGGACCTTAACCTGCTCCTCCATGTCCAGCACGAAGATCTCGCCGCCTTCGCCCATGGCCGCGGCCTGGATGACCAGCTGGACGGCCTCAGGGATGGTCATGAAGAACCGCTCAGCTTCTGGATGGGTGACGGTGACCGGGCCGCCCGCAGTGATCTGCCGCTGAAACAGCGGTACGACGCTGCCCTGGCTTCCCAGCACATTCCCAAACCGGACGGTAACAAAGACGGCACCATCCCGCCGAGCCATGTCCTGGACCAGGAGTTCCGCCACCCGCTTCGTGGCGCCCATCACACTCACTGGGTTGACCGCCTTGTCCGTCGAGATCAACACAAAGCGCTCCACGCCGTGCGCGGCAGCCAGTCGAGCCACGTTCCGCGTCCCGACGACGTTGTTCGTGATCGCCTCTGCAAGATTGCACTCCATCAGCGGCACGTGCTTGTGGGCAGCGGCATGGAATACCACGGTGGGGCGATGGGCTGACCAGACGCCCTCAATCCTTCTCTCGTTCCTCACGTCTGCTATGACGGGCTGCACGGGTAGACCCGGGAACCGCTCGCGGAGCTCCAGCCGGATGTCGTAGACGCTGTTTTCGCAATGGTCGACTAGAATCAGCATCTCGGGGCCGTGGATCGCGATCTGATGGCACAGCTCCGACCCAATCGAACCACCTGCACCGGTTACCAGAACTCGAGCCCCTGCCAGATAGCCGCACACAGCGTCAAGATCGATGGACACCGGCTCCCTGCGCAGCAAGTCCTCCAGGCCGATCTCACGGATCTGTCTGACGCTCACCGTACCATCGAGCAGCTCATAGATGCCGGGCACGGTTCTGAAGGGAACGTCCGCCGCCCCGCAGATGGCCATGATGTCCCTGATCACCTGGCCTGAGACGGTCGGCATGGCGATGATGGCTTCATCCACATCACCGTCTCTCGCCACCTCTGGTATGGCCTCCCGGGTGCCCACCACCGGTACGTTGTGAATCCGCATGCTGAGCTTGGCCGGATCATCGTCTATGAATCCGACCGGCAGGAGCCCCAGCCCCGGGTTTGCCTGCATCTCCCGAAGGAGCATCGCGCCAGCATCACCTGCGCCGATGATGAGCACACGGCTGTGCGCCTGGGGCGGCTGCCGTAGGGCCCGACCCTTCTGCGTGGATCTCCGAGGCGGGAACAGGCGGAAGGAGAACCTGACGCCGCCGATCAACAACAGGGTCAACAGCCAATCGATGATGACCACCGAGCGGGGAAAGCGATCGATCACCCCGAAGGGGAGCAGCAGGCCAAACACAAGGGCGGCCAACACGACGGAGCTGAGCGAAACCGCCCAGGCGACGGATAGCGCCTCCTCCACGCTCGCATAGCGCCAAAGCCGCCGGTACAGGCCGAATAGGTAGAAGATGAGAGGCTTCAGGACAAGGGACGCCAGGATGAAGAGCAGGCAGGCGCGGTAGTAGCGCTGAAAGCGGAGCATGTCCAGCCGGACCGTGAAACTGAGGATGGGGACGGCGGCGATCAACAGAAGGTCGGCCAGGAGCAGGTAGCGGTTGCGGATGACCATCACGTGCCTCGTGAGAACCCGGCCACGATCTCCCGCAGATTGTGGCAGACGGAATCGACCTGCTCCTCCGTCATCACGCTGGAGAAGGGCAGCGCCAGACAGGTATCCCCCGCCTGCTCTGTGACCGGGAAGTCGCCGCGTCCGTAGCTGAACGTCTCCACGTAGAACGGCTGCAGGTGGATCGGGGTGAAGTAGGGACGTGACGGGATGCCGCGGTGCTTCAAGGCCTCCATCACTCGGTTGCGCCCCACCTCCGGTGCGATCCGCACGACGTAGACGAACCAGCTCATACGGGTCGTGGTCGGGGCAATGTACGGCGTCTCCACGCCCTCGACGCTGGTCAGCCGTTCGTCATACCAGCCTGCGACTCGATCTCGTCGTCCCAGCAGATTCTCGATGCGCTCCAGCTGCGACAGGCCGAGCGCGGCGCTCATCTCATCCAGCCGGTAGTTATAGCCCAGCCGCGTATGGTTCAGCCAGGCGTCGAAAACGTCCCGGCCCTGGTTCCGCAGCGAGCGGAAGAGCGCGGCCCAGTCGCCTCTGTCGGTGACGATCATGCCGCCCTCACCGGTAGTCATCTGCTTGTTGGGGTAGAAGGCAAACACCGCGGCGTCGCCCAGCGTGCCAGCCTTCCGGCCCTTGTACTCCGCGCCAATGGCCTCGCAGGAGTCCTCGATGATCAGGAGCTCGTGCTCCTCCGCGACTTCCTGGAGTTGATCATGGTCAGCCGGTTGGCCAAAGGCGTCGATGGGGAGGATGGCCTTCGGCGAACGCGCGCTGGGGGCCGAAGGACGAAGCGAGGGCGGAAGCCACTTCCTCGCGGCCGTGCCGCCCCGGGAGAGATCTGCAGCTGCTTCCGCGACTTGCGCCACGTCGATGTTGAGGGTCTGTGGGTCGATGTCGACGAAGATCGGCACACCCCGCTCGTAGAGGATGCAGTTGGCCGAGGCGATGAACGAGAACGGGCTGGTGATGACCGCGTCACCCTCCCCAATACATGCCGCAATGACCGCCAGGTGGAGCCCGCTAGTGCCAGAGCTGACGCCGACGGCATGATCCGTGCCAACATAGGAGGCAAAGGCTTGCTCAAGAACCGCAAGTCTAGGACCGAGGCTGAGGTAGCGGGTCTTCAGGACCTCGTCGACGACCGCGATGTCGGCGTTCGTTAGATCCGGCGATGACATAGGAATAGCAGGCCTAGTCACGAATACCACCCTGCATCCCTAGTTCTGACCACCCTCGCTGGAACTCCCACGGCAATCACGTTCGCCGGAAGATCGTCGACCACGACAGCACCAGCACCGACCACCGACCAGTCACCAATGTGGAGACCGTGAATTGTCGCGCTGTTGATGCCGAAGCAAGACCCCGAACCTACGTGCACGCCCCCGCCCAGATTGACGCCAGGGCCCAAAGTGACAAAGTCGCCGACACTGGCATCGTGTCCAACCGTACAGACCTTATTGATGATGCTTCCGTTCCCGATTGTGACATCTGGATCCAGCACTGCGTTTGCGTATACGATGGTACCGGTGCCTATCACCACCCTCATGCCTCTCCACGCGCTGGGGTGGACAAGAGTAGCGATGCGGCGATGCCGGATTGCTTTGAGTCTCCGATAGGCTTTGAAGCGCGCTGGGGAATCACCAATGGCAATCGCTACGTGGACATTGCAGTGTAGGCAAAGCCAATCAGGATCGCCGAGCACTGTAATGCCGGCAACCCGCTCGCCCATCCTTGAGAGATCGTCGTCCAGATATCCTACTAGATTCCACGTTGCCGCAACGCTGTTGATGTCTCTAGTGATTTGCGCGACCTGACGCCCCACTCCTCCGGCGCCGAGTATGACCAAGTCATTCATGGCTCACCATCCCCCAAGGTCCGAGGCCCTTCAAAGGGTGGCATTGTCGCATGTCCCTCTGCACTTATCCCTTCTCTGCTCAGAGCCTGGCCCAGCGTCATTAGCAGTATGCGAACGTCCAGTAGGAGGCTGCGATTGTCGACGTACCATGCGTCCATTTCAAGCTTCTCCTGCCAAGAAAGCTGATTGCGCCCGTTGACCTGTGCCCAACCGGTGATCCCGGGCTTGACTTCGTGACGACGAACCTGCTCCTGGGTGTAGTGCGGCAGGTAAGACATCCGTAGCGGTCGTGGTCCCACCAGACTCATCTCTCCTTTGAGCACATTGAACAGCTCTGGTAGTTCGTCCAGGCTGGAACTGCGCAGGAAGCGGCCGAAGGGTGTCAGTCTCTTGGCGTCGGGCAGGAGGTTTCCCAGGTCGTCTCGGTCATCTGTCATGGTACGGAACTTGTAAATCGTAAATGGCTGGCCCCCTACTCCGGGACGCTCCTGTTGGAAGATAATCGGGCCTGAAGAAT
>JASFVG010000189.1:0-8818 GCA_050049955.1 Anaerolineae bacterium
CTTCATCGCTAGGCCCGTCCTCGAGGCCGATCTGGTGATCAACCTTCCAAAGCTAAAGACCCACGCTCTCACGCTCTACACGGGAGCCATAAAGAACTTGTTTGGCTCCATACCGGGTACGCGGAAGAGAGAGCTCCACTTTCAGGCCCCTGGCGTGCAGGACTTCAGCTCGATCCTGGTGGACGTGCTGGAGCTGGTACAACCCGGGCTGACGATCATGGACGGTCTGCTTGGACAGGAGGGCAACGGGCCTGGATCTGGAGGTACGCCGCATTGGTACGGATGCTTGGTCGCCTCGACTGATCCAGTCGCTCTCGACACGGTCTTGACGGAGGCAATGGGGTACCGACGGGGCGAGGTGCTCCACGTGGCCGAAGCCGGTCTTCGGGGCCTGGGCGTTGCCGACCGGGATGCAATATCGACCGCGGGAGACCAGCACGCACTGGAATTTGGTGACCTGCAGTTGCCCAGGCCTCGTTGGTATTTCCACGCCCCGGCCTGGGCGGCGGCTCCCCTGCGGCGCTTCACCAAGCTGCGACCCAGGTTGGCTGAGGACGCCTGCACCGGTTGCGGCAGTTGTACGGAGGCCTGTCCCGTGGACGTGATCACACCGGGGCTGCCACCAACCTTCGAGCTCGATCGCTGCATCGGATGCCTTTGCTGTGCCGAGGTCTGTCCCGAGGGTGCGATTTCCCCTCATCGGAATCTGTTGGCCCAGCTAGTCGGCATGGGGTACTGAGGCCGTGCCCGCAGGGTTACCAGGGTTCCATCTCTACCGGGGCCCACACGCTGGATGCGGGGCGTGTCACATGCGATGGGTCGCTGTCGTAACTCGTCGTGCCGCCATTAGGGCGCGTCTTGCCACCAAGCAGAGATCCGGGGCGCCACTGGTATGGCTTCAATGGTCGCGCTGGCGTATGCGGGGTGGGTGACTGGAGCGTAATATGCCACTAACTGCCGGGGATTTCCTACAGGGTCGCTATCGCATCGTCGCTCGGTTGGGACAGGGAGGAATGGGCGCCGTCTACCGTGCCTGGGACACGCGGCTTGATGTGCCGACTGCGCTCAAGGAGATGGTCCCCCAGCCAGGGCTCGATTCCCAGAAACTGGCCGAACTCAGGCAGCAGTTTCAGCAGGAGGCGCAGGTCCTCGCGCGTCTCGACCACCCCCATCTCGTGCGTGTGACAGATTTCTTTCAAGAGGACGGCAATGCCTACCTGGTGATGGATTTCGTCCAAGGCGAGAGCATGGCTGAGCGTATCCGACGGCAGGGAGCGTTGTCGGAGCCCGAGGTCCTGGTCTGGACGGAGCAGTTGCTGAGCGCTCTGGCCTACTGCCATAGCCAAGGCATCATCCACCGCGACGTGAAACCCCACAACGTACTCATAGACCCGGATGGGCAGGCCATCTTGGTGGACTTTGGGCTGGTGAAGCTTTGGGATCCCCGCGACCCACGCACCCGGACCGCAATCCGGGCTATGGGGACGCCTGAGTATGCCCCACCGGAGCAGTACGATGCACAACTGGGCCACACCGACCCCCGCAGCGACATCTACAGCCTAGCAGCGACTGCCTACCATGCTCTGACGGGACGCGCCCCAGAGACTGCGACGAGCCGCATGGCGTCTCCAGAGCGATTCCCATCGCTAAGGTCGTTGGCGCCTGACGTGAGCCGGCGAACCGAGGGTGCGGTGATGAAGGCGTTGGCATTGGCCAGGTCACAGCGCTGGCGGGACGCGAACGAGATGGCCGACGCGCTGGGGGTCTCCAGTCCTGCAACCCCCTCTCAGCCCTTCGAGCCAGTCGCTCATCCGGTGCCCGAGCTAGCTGGCACGATGAGGATGGAGGAACCACGTCCGTCTCCGCGGCCCCGCCGACGGTTGCCAGGGTGGGTGTGGGCCGTGGGCGGCTTGGTAGCACTCGCAGCGGTTCTAGGCGGAGCGGCCGTGATCATTGGACTGAGGAGCCGACCAGGGGCTTCCGCGGCTACACCCACGGTGGGACAGGCAGCAGCTCGTACGGAGCCAACGACGGCAGCGGATGAGGAGACCGCATCTCTGGTCACTCCCTCCTCTACGCCCACACAGCAGTCCACAGACACCCCAGAGCCATCGCCCTCGCCATCACCCACGGCGCTGCCGTCCCCAACAGCTAGCCCGACCCCGGTTGATGAGACGCCGACGAGCGAGGCCACATCGACTCCCACGCCGGTTCCGACAAGCTCACCGACATCGGAGGCGGCCGGCCCGAGTCCTCAGCCCACCTCGCCTCCCGCCTCCGGCGCGCTGTTCACTTTCGAGCAGTGGGCCCCTTGGCGCCGCGGCGACCAGCCCTACGGCGAGTTCACGCAGACGGGGGAACAGGTCCGATCGGGCAGCTATGCCGCCAAGATGCGCTATGACTTCCCGGCCACTGAGGATGATTTCGTTGTCTTTGTCCGTCAGGTTGGGCTGGCAGGGCAGCCGGACTCCGTGGGCGCCTGGGTGTACGGTGACGGGTCGGGCCACTACTTGAACAGCTGGATTGAGGATGCTCAAGGAGAGATCTGGTCGGTGAACCTGGGGCAAGTGGGAGCCCCGGGATGGCAGCAGCTTGTAGGGAGAGTTGACCCCGGCCGGACCTGGCCCTCGGGTCACGTGGCCGGGCCGGAGAACGATGTGGTCGACTATCCGATACGCTTCTACGCACTGGTACTCGATCGAGCCGGAAGCGGGCCGAGCACTGGCCAGATCTACCTAGACGACGTCTCGGTCTGGAAGGGCCGGACAAGCGCGACAGCCACTCCTCTGCCACAGGTCACGCAGGCAGCGTCAGCCCCTGAGCCCACATCCACCGCGGGGGGTGACGCCCCGGTGAGCGGAGGGCCCCTCGATTTCCCCGTCCCGACCCAGCTCGACGCCTGGGAGAAGTCTGGGGGTGGTATGTACAAGTGCACCATCATCGTGCGGATTCAGGGAGGCGCACCTCCTTTCACGGTCTACCAGGACCAGACGCTGGCCGGGACGACCGATCAGAGGGACTACCCCCTGGTCTTTGAGTCAACCGGCCCTACGATCCTCCACACCATCATCGTAGAGTCTGCAGATGGGCAGAGCATCTCGCACAAGTACTACATAGAGGCACCGTGGAAGGAATAGCACGCCCGGGAGGCGAGGATGAGCGGTAGCCCCGACTCAGCAGGTCAGGCGCAGTCCCTAGTGGGCAGGCAACTCGGCAAGTATCAGATACGTTCCGAGATTGGCCGGGGTGGGATGGCCACAGTCTATAAGGCCTACGACGCCACGCTTGACCGGTTCGTGGCTCTCAAGGTCCTGGCGCCTCAGCTGGCTTGGGAGGAGGAGTTCGTCCAGCGATTCGTGCGCGAGGCCCGGGCCGCAGCTCGGCTCAAGCACCCCAACATTGTCACTATCTACGACGTAGGACGCGCCAGTGGTTGGTACTACTTCGCCATGGACTACGTGGCGGGTACGACGCTGGCCGAGATCATCCGTCAGCGAGGCGCGATGCCGGCAGAGGAAGTCGTGCGCGTCCTGGAGCCCTTAGCAGCCGCGCTGGACCACGCTCACAGCCGCGGACTGATCCACCGGGACGTCAAGCCTAGCAACGTCATCGTGAGCGAGGACGGCGACGTTGTGCTGACTGACTTCGGCATTGTGCGGGCGGCGCAGGCAAAGGGGCTGACGAGATCGGGGACGGTGATGGGGACACCGGCGTACATGGCACCGGAGCAGGCGAGCGGTGACGATGTCGACCCACGCACCGATCAGTATGCGCTCGGCATCGTTGCCTACGAGATGCTCGCGGGGAGAGTACCGTTTGACGCGGAGAGCACTCCCAGACTGCTCTACAAGATTGTGCACGATGCCCCGCCAGCGCTGCGGACGGTGCGGCCGGATCTTCCGGAGGCAGCGTCCCAAGTTCTCTCGCGCGCGCTGGGCAAGGAGAAGAAAGAGCGCTACGGGAGCTGTAGGGCATTCGTGGACTCGCTTGACCAGTCGTTGCAGGCGCAGCCAGCCGATGTGCCCACCAGGGGACCAACCAAGCCGGCACCAGAGCAGGTTGCGGTGCCGGCCCCAGGCAGAGCGACTACACCTCGCAAGAAGGAAGTGACAACGCCGGCCCCAAGGAAGGTTGGGAGGCAGCGGACACTGCTACTAGGACTAGGTGGTGTGGGACTGGCGATCGTGGGATTGCTTTGTCTGGGAGCAGTCGTGGTTGGCATCCTGTTGGGGCCTTGGGGGCCAGGCAAAGGGGATGTGGAGCCTCCGCCAATCATCGCACCGACCACGGCGCCGCCCACTGTTCGCCAGCAGGCGGCGACGCTGCCGCCATCGCCGTCTCCACTTCTCCCGACGCCAGAAGCCCGGCCAACAGACACCCCTCCCTCGCAACAGGTCAACATCGTATTCCAGGACAGCTTCGAAGACCAGAACTCTGGATGGGAAATTGGTGACTATGAGGCCGGCAGCGTGGGCTATGAGGACGGTGCCTACACTGTGGTCTCGCTGGGCCCCACGATGCCGATGTGGGGCGTGGCCGATCTGTTTCTGACCGATCTGGTGGTAGAGGTAGATGCAACGCAGGTAGCGGCAGGGCCCGAGAACAACAACGAGTACGGCGTTGGTTGTCGCATCCAGCCAGATGGCGATGGCCACTACCTAAGTGTATCTGGCGATGGATACTACAGCATCTGGCTCAACTATGGGCCGGACTGGATACCGCTCGTGGACTGGGCCGAGTCAGACGCTATCCAGCAAGGCAATGCGACCAACCGCATCCTGGCCGTGTGCGATGGTCCCACCTTGAGCTTGTTCGTCAACGGCATACATCTGGCGACCGTTGAGGACGAGACGTTTTCCGGTGGCGACATTGCATTGACTGCCACCTCCTACGAGGACGCCGCCACGAAGATCGCCTTTGACAACCTGATCGTATACGGCCCGACCGACTGACCAGTGAGGCACCCATCGCCGTCGGTCACCGGATCGGGGGATCGACCCGAGGCCCTGATCTCGGGAGTTCGCGGGCTCGTCGTTCTGCGGGCGGGCGCGTCGGCCATTTGGGCTGCGCACCGGCACGGGGGAGGCGGTCGGAAGGCTTATTGCTGCGCTACGACGGCACATAGCGCCGACAAAGGATTGGCAGGTGCCGGAGGACCACGCAAGTCCAGATCGTGCAGCTGAGGATCACCCAACTCCACCGGGTCTGAGACTGGATGGGGCGATGAAACGTCGCCCCTACGTGATCCAGGTCTTGCAGACACGGCGCTGGTTGCTGGTCGGCGTGGGAGCCATGGGGCTCGTCGCCGTGGTCTTCAGCCTGACGGCGCTGTGGACGCTCACGCGGGCCCAAGCTGGTTGGGGAGGCTGGCTGGCGTCGATAGCGCCCACGGCCTCACCGTCCCCACCAGCGATCACGCCGCCCGGCTCATTGAAGGACTTGTCAGCTCAGTATCCCGAGTTGGCGGACCTTCTGGAGGAACCCTCGCTCGGGTCTGTATACAAGGACTTCATCATAGCCTATCAGGACGGAGGTGTTGATGCGGCTCGGGCCCTCGCCTCCAGGCGTGGCCTGCTCAACGAGCGGGACGAGATTCGCATCACACTCGTCATGGACAGTGCTGAGCACGTCTCAGCAGTCGTGGCAGAACTGCGGGGCGCCGCGATTACGGTAGAGGGCAGCTACAAGGAGCGAATCAATGTTGGTGTGCCCCTCTCCCTGATCGAGAAGCTCTCCGTTGAACAGGGCGTTCACGCGCTGTTTGAGCAGCTTACCGAGATTGAGCATATCATCCGTCTGGAGCTCCCCCTTCCCAACCGCCCGGACCGCGTAGTCCGCCTGCAGGGCGAAGGGGTTACGATCACAGGGGCAGACGCCTGGCAGGCGGCTGGCTACACCGGTCGCGGCATCCGGATCGGCGTTCTCGACCTCGGGTTCGACGGCTATGAGGGGCTCCTGGGCAGCGAGCTACCGAGCAATGTCACGGCCAGATCCTTCGTATATGGTGAAGAACCCGATGGAAACGGAGAGGTCCACGGCACGGCCTGCGCCGAGATCGTCCACGAGATGGCACCGGACGCCGAACTCTTCCTGGCCTACTACGACGGAACTGGCGTGAGCGAGGGGCAGGCGGTCGAATGGTTGAAGGAACAGGACGTCCACATCATCAGCCATTCAGCCGGTTCCGTAATGGCACCCATGGATGGGACTGGTGAAGACGCGGAACTGGCTGATGAGACAGCCGCCCAGGGAATCCTGTGGGTCAACTCTGCCGGCAATGAGGCGGAGGGCCACTATCGGGGGCAGTTCTCCGACAGCGACGGTGATGGGCTCCACGAGTTTCCCGACGGTGGAGAGGAGATTGCGCTCGAGTCGTTTTCCAGCGAGATGACGGTGGTCCTCAACTGGGACGACTGGGATGCGGTGACCGAGGACTACGACCTCTACGTGTACGATGCTCAGGGCACTCAGGTTGCTACCGGTGAGGATACTCAGGACGGCAGTCCCGGGCAGATTCCAGCGGAAGGCCTCATCGTCTACGAGACCTTGGAGAAGACCTACTACGTATCGATTGTGGCCTATGAGACCAGCCGGCCTGCGATGCTCGACCTGTACGCATTGGGGGCGAGCATCGAATTCCCGGTGAGCGAGTACAGCCTGAACACCCCAGGGGACGCCCGAGGGTCACTGACGGTTGGCGCCACGGAGTACCGCGACGACCGTGTTGCCTCGTACAGCTCGCAGGGGCCAACGACTGATGGTCGGCTCAAACCGGACATCAGCGCGCCCGCGGGTGTGTCCGGCGCAACCTACGGCAGCGAGATGTTTGACGGCACGTCGGCCTCGGCCCCTCACGTGGCCGGTGCCGCGGCGCTGGTGTGGAGTGCCTACCCAGACCTGGGCCGCGACGACGTCGCTACCTATCTGACATCGCACGCCAAGGACCTGGGTCCACCCGGTCCAGACACGGGCTATGGCCACGGGCGCCTACAGTTGCCGTCTCCTCCAGAGGGGGGACTGGAGCTCGCTCTTCCAGAGTCAACGGACCAGCCGCCGCTGTTGCAGGTCGCCGGGACGCTCGTGCCAACTGTGGCCCCTATGCTTACAGCAGGCCCGCCGGCTTCCCCGGTTGCCGACCAGCCCGAGGCCACCGAGGTGTGGTCCAGCCCGATACCGGGTCAACAGGTTGCGTCAAGCGCGCCATCGTACCCATCCAGCGTGCTGCTTATTGGACTGTCGATGCTGGGTCTTTGTGGCGGGGTGGCTTTCCTGGGGGGTACAGGGCTGTTGCTCCTGGCCCGGCAGCGCGCAAGGACGGTACCGTCTCAGCCAGCTACCTTCCCCACACCCTCGCTGCCATTGATCCAGCCCGTGGATCTCGGCAGGCTCACGGCAATAGGTGAGGCCCCTATACCGCTCCGCGCGGGCACAATCACGCTGGGGCGGGGCAGCGAAAACGACGTTGTGTTGTCAAGCCCGAACGTCTCGCGACGGCACGCGCAGATAGCGTGCAAGGACGGCCGATGCAGCGTGGAGGACCTGGGAAGCTCGAATGGGACATTTGTCGATGGGGAGCGGGTGTCGAGAGCCACGCTGAGGCCGGGCTGCCGGCTTCGTTTGGGGGATGTCGTACTGGCCTACGATGCTCCTGATCGGCGGCAGCAAGGCACTTGGCTGGAGATCGGGGGCCAACGCTACCCGGTACCACCAGCCGGCGTCATCGTTGGTCGCTCCAGCGACAGCGATATCCGCCTGGGCGACGGGCTGGCATCCCGCCGGCATGCTCGGATCGACCGGCAGGAGCCTGGCTTCGTCATCACCGATCTCGGCAGCACCAATGGCACATTTGTCAATGAACGACCCGTTCGCCGTCAGCTGCTGCGCGATGGTGACGAGCTGCGAATGGGCGAAACCCGGTTGCGCTTCCGCAGGGCCGACGGGGCCTGAGTGCTGCCGGAGACAGCAGCCATATGCATCTCCTTGGTAGTGACTTGCGCTACTTGCTGGCCACGGTCAGGGGCCACCCCAGCAATGGGCAAGGCCCGAGCCGAAGTGGTCAGCCAATCTCTGGAAGCCGGTGGGCGTCGGATGAGGTTGAGCCCACCATTGGCGGGTATGGAGACCCGACCCGTTGTCTTGTGGCGAGAGGGTGCTGAATGAGAACTCAACGTGCCTTCAACTACCGCCCGATCCTTCTGGGATGCCTGGGCGCCTCGATCATGGGTGTGCTGTCCTGCTGCGCTCTGGTCGCGGTGGCATTGAGCCCGGCTTTGGATGGTTCTCTTCCGCCAAGGCCGGCCCCGGACCCCAATCAAGAGGACATCACGATCATCGTGAGAGAAGCCTATCTGAACCGGGTGATGAGCGAGTCGCTGCCAGGCCCGATGAAGGACGCAGCGACCCTCGACGTTCAACCCGGCGGTCTCCTGGTGGTCACCACCAGCGTCGACCTGGTACTCCAAGAGCTGGAGGTGACCGTCACACTGCGCATGGACGTCGAAGACGGTGAGCTCCAGTTGGCGCTGGAGAGCGTCGAGGCGGGAGGGGAAGACATACTCGACCTTCTCGGGGTGGATCGGGAGGCGCTGGGTGAGGCGATGAGCGAGGCAATCCAGGGCCAGGTGGAGGCAGGCCTGGGCGAGGGCGCCCAGATCCTGGGCATCACGATGGACGAAGAGCACATCATCATCACGGCGAGGTGGACAGTCTGAAATGCAGGACACATACACCGGTGGTTGGCTTGCTGGCCAACCGTGGTGCGGCAACCCGTTGAGGGGTGAAGAAATGAGCGTGAACGCCAGAAGGAAGGTTGCTCCGT
>JASFVG010000190.1:0-8817 GCA_050049955.1 Anaerolineae bacterium
CGAGACGAGGACTCCATGCTCCTGGCCGCTGGGGGCCGCGTCATAGTAGCCGCAGATCTGGTCATTGACGTAGTCCCCGCCGAGCATATGGAAGATGGTGGTGTATCCGTCGCCGGCGGAGACGATAACGTCGGCATAGTGCTCAGTCCCATCGCCAAGGCGGATCCCCACAGCTTGGTGTGAACGTGGGCGCCGCCGGGGGCCACGTTCGACCAGGATGCGTTCCACTCGCGAGCCATAGCGAATCTCTCCCCCCAGGTCACGGTAGCGACGCTCGATGGCCCGCGAGAACTGGAGCGAGCCGCCGACAGGCCAACCGGCGCTGCGCGTGTGCCAGGCCGCCAGGTTTGCGAGGTGGGCGGCCATGGGAAGCGGAGGGTGACCGTGGATCAGGGGGAAGACCCTGCGCAGGAAGGGGTCACGGAGGCGGTCGGCGAAGCCCTGCATCGTGAGGCGTCCCCATCTTCCCAGGGAACCGGCGAATGGGAGAATCCTCAGGGCCTCCGTTGGCTTGAGGAGGGGCAGTGCGAAGAGATCGATGTGCGTGAAGCGGCGGGCTGCCCGCGCGTATTCCTCGATGAGCAGGGCGTCGGCGGGGAAGCGGCCCTTCATATGCCGCTCCAGCCGGTCGATGTTGGTGTAGACAATGAACGGCTGCTTGTCAGACGTCTGAAAGCGGATGAACTCCTCGTGGAACACCATCGGACGATCCTGCACGGCGCCCAGCTCCTGCCAGATGGCGTGGAGGCCAGAACCGGAGCCAGCGCCAATCAACCAGTGGATGCAGCCATCAAAGGTGTATCCCTTCCGCCTCCAGGATGTGCAGAGCCCGCCGGGCAGCGTGTGTCGCTCGAAGATTCGTGTCCGGTACTCGTTCACCTGCGCGTAGCACCCGGTGGCCAAGCCGGCAATGCCGGCTCCTATGACTATGATGGACTTCTCCGTCACCTCGTCCCCCTGTGCGAACGCGCTAATCCGTCAAGATCCGAGAATCCAATTCGACAACTTGATACCCAGACGGTGCATGGCCCGCAGCTGTGGAGTCATCCGATCTCCGGCTCTGACAGTCTGGACCAGCCCGGGGAGGATCAGAGCCACGAGAAGGGCGACGTACCAGGTTGGGGCGTATCCATGCCGGAGTGCCCTGATCGCTATGTGGCTGCCCAGCGGGATGATTAGGAGCACGGAAGTAATGACGCCTGGTGCGTATCGTCGGAATGAGAGGAGCCAGAAGATGTGCTGAAGCCCGTTCTGAACCATAAGCGCGATCGCGGGCAAGGTCACTAGAGCCGCTACCGACGGGCTGCTCGTGAGTGAAGCGGTCGCGAACCACAGGAGGACGACAAGGCTGAACACCACGATCCACATTCGAGCGCTCGCGTCTGTCAGCGGTGGCAAGTCCTGGAAGTTCCGGCGATACCAGCGCAGGATGTTCCACTCCTCCGTTTCGTGAAGGGTCACGGCGACTGGGAACAGCCACAGCACAGTCAGAAAGCCAAGCTTGTCAAGCGTGGGCACAGTGCCTTCTCCTGTTGGACATCGATGTCCGGCGCCGGGCAGCCAGGGGGACATTCCCAGCCGAGGTGGCGCGCTGTGCTTGTCGCGCCTGCCTGGTACCCAACCATCCCGGCTCCTGGGATCATACCTCCGGAAGGATCTCCACCGTCCCCTGGCTGCCATCTACTGCTATCATCTGCCCGCTACGGAGGCGGCGGGTGGCGACGCCGGTACCTAGTACCGCGGGGATGCCGTACTCGCGGGCGACGATGGAGCCGTGGCTGAGTGGCCCGCCGACGTCGGTGACGATGGCGGAGGCCAAGGCGAATAGTGGTGTCCAGGCAGGCGTGGTGATGGCCGCGACGAGGATTTCACCGGGCTGCATTTGACCGAACTCGGCCGGGCCATGGAGCACTCGGGCCGGTGCCGTGACACGGCCGCCGCTACACGGGATGCCCCTTATGGCCGTGGAAGCGAGTTGCTCGGCTGCGTCCGGCTCGATACCGAACTGGGCAGGTAGTAGCCGTCGAAGCCACTTCGGAGGGAGCGGTAGCGACATGGGCGGTGTCACCCGCTTTCGAGCCTGCCACAATGCTTTTCGCTCCTGCACGCGATCGGTCATCCGATCCACCGTCCCACCGTGCAACAGGGCCGCACCAGCACGCTTGACCTCGTCCTCAACAAGCCAGAAGACGTCGTTGGGATCCAGTGTTCCCTCGGCACTGACAAGCCGGCGGCCCAGCTCGAGCAGCATCCCGCGCAGCAGCGGATACCCCAAGCCGATGCTGGCCAGGCTGTCCTCCCGAAGCGGCGCGTACCTTTGAGCCCGCTCCAACGTGGAGCTAAAGAGGCGGCGACGGAGTCGTTTCAGCCGGCCCAGCATCCTCTGGGTTGCCTGTTCCCGGTGTGCCGCTGCTGCCTGCTGCCGCTCGTGGGGATCGACTCCGCGGCCGCTCAGATACAGCTTGAGCGACTGCGCTAGCGGCGTCGGATCGTCGGCGGGCGTGGGCTGGACGAAGTCCAGATCGTAGATGGTGCCCCCGTACTCATCGAGGTGGGCTTGCCACCGATCCCACCATTCCCCCCAGACCTCTTCCGTCACGGCGGCCGGTGCTGACGCGATGGGAGCGCTGTAGTCGGCGACGGGCAGCTCGATGAGGTGGGCGGCAAGGTCCGCCTGGCTGCGCACCGACTGGGCCAGGTCGTACAGACCCTTCTCGGCCTGGATCGGCTGGCTGTCAAAGCCGAGCAGATAGGTCGCGGCTGGCGGGTCATCCTGACGCCGGATCAGTCGCCTGTAGACCAGCGTGAACAAGCCCTCTGTGATCCACGCTGCGGGGACGACGCCGCCGACGATGGCCATGTAGTAGTCGATGGCCGAATCGAAAACGGTCCGAACGCCGTGCAGGAGATCCTCTGTCGTCGCGGACTGCAAATCCCGGGCTTCCCAGGCATCTACCGTGTCCTGGTATTGCTCAAGCGCGTCATGCCACCGGTCCACCATCCCCGTGAACATGCGTCTCGCGATTCCGACGCTCTTCAGGAGAATGCGCAAGATCTGGCCCGGGGTGAATGCCCCGTTGTAGTAGGCGTAGCCGTTGATGGTGACGATCAGCTCATCAGGGACCAGCCCGGGCCCGCCCAGCGATTCGGCCAGTGTGCGGTTCATACTGCGATTGATGATAGACCGGCCCAGGGTTGCGAACAGAGGCGTGAGGGGATCAGCCATCAACTCCACGATGTTGTTCCGCATGTAGCGGGCGCGCGGGTTGGGCACCTCCCATTGGAGCGGCGGAGGCACGGGTGGGGGAGGGAGCGCGGTGATTGGACGGGCTTGAAGTATGGCGATTTCGCCCTCGGAGATTGCCCATTCGATGTCCATGGGTGTGCGGTAGAGGGATTCGATCTGGACGCCCAAGCGATTCAGATCCGCTATGGACGCGTTGTCGAGGGCGGGCGCGCGGCGGAGCTCGGTCGGTACGGGCCGTTCCTCGGCGCCACCTTCAGCGAGGACGGTCCGCACCTGTTTGTCGCCAATCTGCCGCTCAACCAGGGCACTGCTCGCCTTATCCACGACGAGGGTGTCCGGCGTCACGCTCCCGCCGACAACGGACTCACCCAAGCCCCAGGAGGCATTGATCACGGCCTGATCCCGGCGACCGGTCAAAGGATTGGCGGTGAAGAGGATGCCGGCCGAGTCTGCCGGGACGAGCACCTGCACCACGACGGCGAGGGCGACGGCGCGGTGATCGATGGCCTGCCTCTGTCGATAGCCGATGGCTCTAGCCGTCCAGAGGGATGCCCAGCAGCGCCTGACGGCTTGGAGTACAGCCGAGGCGCCCCGGACGTTGAGGAACGTGTCCTGCTGGCCGGCGAAAGCGGCCTCAGGCAGGTCCTCGGCGGTAGCGGAGGACCGGACGGCGACGGCTGGCTCGGTGCCGGGGAGTTCTGCATAGGCTGAGGCGATGGTGCTGGCCACCTCGGCTGGTATCTCTGCAGCGGCGAACGCCGAGCGAATGGCGGACGAAGCAGCCTCGAGCGTGGGCGGCCGCTCGACGTCGATTCGGTTCAACGCGGCGAGGATACGGGGCTGCAGGTGGTTGTGATCGACGAACTCGCGGTACGCAGCCGTAGTTACGTGGAGACCGTCAGGCACGGGTAACCCGGCGTCGACGAGACGAGCCAATGACGCCCCCTTACCCCCAACGATCTCAAGGGATGCCCCGGGACCGGCCAGGGGCAGGACATACCTGGACTGTGTGACGCTCATCTTTCCGTCATACCTCCTGAGGATGCTCGGCGTTCAGGATCTCTACGGTTCCCCGCCCGCCGTCTACCCGCACGCGGTCGCCGGTATTGAGGGCTGCCGTCGCATTACCGCATCCGACGACGGCCGGGATGCCCAGCTCACGGGCAACGATGGCTGCGTGAGAGAGCGGGGCGCCGATGTCGGTGACCACAGCGGCAGCCTGCGGGAAGAGTGGGGTCCAGGCTATGTCAGTCTGGGTGGCGACCAGTATCTCCCCCGGCTGCAGGCCGTCCCTGGCTTCAGGGAGATGGAGGATCCGGACGACCCCTTCCGTGACCCCGGCGGAGCCTGGCGACCCGACGACAATGGCTGAACCGCGGTCTGTGGGCTGTGGCGCGCGGGCGTTGAAAACGTCTGTGGGGCGGTTGGAGTCCGCTGCCCAGGCGAAGGGATCAAACGGTCCTCGGACGATGGGAGGATAGGGCGGGAGTGCCCGATACCGATCGTACATCTCCATTCGCTCTGCGACCGGGGCTTCGGTCGTCCCGTGGCCGGACAGGAGGTCCAGCACCTCGTCCAAAGTCAGGAAGAAGATCCGCTCGCCAAGGCCGGTCAACTCACCTGCCCGGAGGGCAAAGAGCCGGACGGCCCAACGGTCGCGGACGTAGGCTGAGCGAACACGCTCTCGTAGCCGTGCCCGGCGCGCGCTCTCCGCGATCCGGCGGGCCAGGCCTCCTGCCTGGCCCGGGTTGCGGGACTGGAGCTCATCCCAGGCGCTCTCAAACGCATGACGGCGCTCCGCCATAAGTGCTTCGACGTTGAACAGTGAATGGCGGATCCTGTCCAGTTCCTCCTCGACCCAGGTCGGATCCTCAGCCGGGCGTGGGACCGACAGCTCGAACTCGTGCGGACCGCGATGGCCATAGAGCTCAAGGTAGGCGTCCTTGGACATCTCGCCCCGCGCCATCTTGGCCAGGCCAGCGATGGGTCCGAGGCTCGCGAGGGGCACATCCTCACCGCTCAGGTTGGCGATCAGGGTGTCAGCATCCTCAGGGCCAACGAGGGCCGCCAGCCGGCGGCGGAGCTTCAAGGTGTATGTGGACGAAGCACTAACGCTTCCCAGGGTACACCAGACACCGGTCTTGACCTGGGGTTGGACCTCGGAGTGCCACAGGTCGTGCAGGCTGGATGCCGTGCGACAGGACTGCATTGCGGTCCGCATGCCCCGGAACCAGGCCGCGCTGGATGCGGCGTAGGCCGGGGCGATTGCAGCGCCCCGATGCTGTTTGATCTGGACCCGGGCGGAGCACAGCAGTCCTCGCAGGACCGTGCCTGGGGAGGTCGGTATGGTGGGGATGGTCAGGTCAACCGGCAAGCGCATGTAGAGAGTTGACTCCAGGGAGCTCAGCAAACCCTCGCGACCGCGACCCAGCGCGTAGAAGAGGGTGGCGAAGACGCTGATGTTGAGATAGGGACGTCCTCCTATGTTCCCAACGGTAGGGATGCCGGGAAGAAAGGTCCAGTCGTCGAGGGTGAACTGGAGCACTGACCACGTGAGGGGGGTCATCACCTCGGTCACAGCCTCGCCGAAGTTGACGCTGGACCACAGGTAGTCGACTGATAGTGAGGCGTTCCAGGGGTTCTTATGGGGTGCCGTTCCGTCTGATCTGCTATGCACTATCGCTCGTCTCCCGTCGTGGGTGGCCGGTCTCTACGCGGCGGACGGAGATCAGCGTCAGGTTCACGTCCCACAAGCGGGTCAGGATGCCGCGCAGGGCGGCCTGGTCGGCCACGGGGCCTGTGAGGGTGGTGACGCCGCGTTCGAAGGTCATCGCCATGCCGTCGAGCCAGTCTGACCAGTCCTGGCCGAGGCGGCCCAGGATCTGGATCTCATATGTTGCGCTCGCCTTGGAGTGAGAGGCGGTAGTCATTTGAGTTTTCTCCATCTCGAGCTTCTTTGCGAGATAAGTATATCATGGAATGGGTCAGGCTGTGACCCTACAAAGGTATGGTGAGGGTATGGGCCAGGGGGGACGAGTAGAGGACGGTCGGGCGGATCGCGGATCCGCCCGGAGCACAGGGGGGAGCGTGTCAGCCCCTCTTCCAGCCAAGTGCCGTATGACCCAAGACAGGATTCGCCCGGAGCAGCAGAGGCGGCTCGGCCCTCGTCGACAACCCGCAACCGCGCCAACAAACGCGCGCTCAAGCCTTCCACCACCCGGGTGCCATATGACCGAATGCAGGATCCGCCCGGAGCACAGGGGGGAGCGTGTCAGCCTCTCTTCCAGCTAAGTGCCGTATGACCCGAGACAGGATTCGCCCGGAGCAGCAGAGGCGGCTCGGCCCTCGTCGACAACCCGCAACCGCGCCAATAAACGCGCGCTCAAGCCTTCCACCACCCGGGTGCCATACGACCGAATGCAGGATCCGCCCGGAGCAGAGGGGGGAGCGTGTCAGCCCCTCTTCCGGCTAGGTGCCGTATGACCCAAGACAGGATCCGTCCGGAGCAGAGAGGTGGAGATGCTCGGCCCTTCCAGCACCTGCACGAGCAGCCTAACCAGTTGGCTCGGCTGGGGCGATAGTAGGAGGAGGGGCGGGCTTCGGCGTCTAGGGAAGGAGACCGAGGGTTCGGGCACGTGCGACAGCCTGGGTGCGGTTCTTCACACCAAGCTTGCCGTAGATGTTGCTGGTGTGCCACTTGACGGTGGACAGAGAGATGAACAGACGGTCGGCGATCTGCTGGTTCGAAAGCCCCTCGGCGATGCGGCGGACCACGTCCAACTCGCGTTCAGTCAGGGGTTCTACCAGGTCGACCTGTCGGCGTTGCTCAGTTTCCACTTCGGGGGGTAGGGCTGCAAGCAACTGGCCAACGTACTCGCTTGCGCGGTCGCGCTGGGCGGCCGCGTAGAGCAGCTGCGCCATCGGCCGGCCCTCGTTTAGGAAGGGACGCACGTAGCCGGCCGGCTCAGCGAGGGAGAGAGCCCTGTCAAGCGCCTCCAGAGCCCTTACCTCATCGCCTTGGTCCCGATAGGCAACTGCCCGGAGGATCTGAAATCGGATGACTCGCTCGTTCAGCCCCCAGCGCTGCGCGATCGATAGAAGAGGCTGGAGCACGGCGAGCGCCTTGTCAGAGTGGCCGAGCGCGAGAAGCACGCGGACCAGCGTGGTGTATTCGGCTGTTCGCCGCCGCTGGCTCACAAGGGTGTCGGCGCTGATCCGAGCCTCCAGTTCGTTCAGGGCTGCATCTATTGCAGGTCCCTCCGCCTTGCTCGGGACCGGCGGCTCGACGCGGACCCCAGCCGTGGCCGAGGTCGCAACGGGCGACGCAGGTCGGGACTGGCTTGGAAGAAGTCGACGGGCCTCGAGCCAGTCGCGTGCAGCATCGATGTTGCCTCGCGCTACCCACAGCTGGGCCTGGTGCGCTGCGACGAGGATGTCGTCCAGATCGGTGACGTCAGTTTGAAGGGCGAGTTCACGCGCCCGGTCGATCGCTTCAAAGGCAGCGGCGAAGTCGCCCTCGGCCTGCCTCAGGTGGGCCAGAGAGATGTAGCCGCCCATAGCGCCAACGTCGCTCCACTGGCGAGTGAGCTCAATGCCCTCAAGCAGGTATCGTCCGGCTGCCTCCAGGTCGTTCCATTCGTATAATAGCCTGCCCAATCCCATGAGTGCTTCGCCCGCGATAGGGAGCAGGTGGCCCGGAGGGTCCGAGGCCCAGCTCAGCGCTTCCTCATAGATGTCCTGGGCCTGGTGCAGTCGTCCCTGCCGCATACGGAGCGAACCGACGTGGCAGAGTAGGGTCACCGCCACCATGGCGTTCCCCGCCTGGTGGCTCTCTCGGGCAGACTGCTCAAGCGCGTCGGCACTTGAGGCCAGGTCGCTGTCCAACAGGTGCGAGAGGCTCACCACGGTGGTGGCAATGCTGCGCAGGAGGAGGTTATCCTCCGCTAGATGATCGAGAGACCATCGAGATAGCTCGACGGCCCGAGGTATCTGGCCACGATAGAGGGCCAACAGCGCGCGGACAGGCGCAGTTCTGTCCAGGTCGTCGCATCGCTCGGCGTTTTCCAGGTGTGCCTCAACGGCGTCGAGCGGACGGCCGGCCACCAGTGCGGCCCATGCCTGAAACACGCTCAGAGTGGGCCGCTCACGGATCAGATCGGTGGGAACCTGCTCCAACCAGGTCAGGAAGGTGGTCAGCTCGCTGCGCATCAAGGTGGCCTCGGCGATCTCGGTGACCAGGTCTGCCGCCAACTCGAAGTCCCCGGCACGCAGGTAGTGGGAGATTGCCTCCGGCGCAAGGCCGTTCTGCACAAACCAGCCGCCGGCCCGCCGGTGTAGCTGCGGCACCAGGTCCGGGCGTGTCTGGAGCAAGCGGCGGCGGAGTAGATCGGCCAGGAGACGGTGGTAGCGGTACCATCGCCGCTCATTGTCGAGGGGGACGACGAAGAGGTTGGCGGACTCAAGGTACTCCAGTACGGCCTGTGACCCTACGGTGGGCTCAGGGTGCGGGCCAGAGACAACTCGCATCGAGTCACCGCCCGTAGTCTGGCTGGTCGTTCCATCAGCCACGC
>JASFVG010000191.1:0-8814 GCA_050049955.1 Anaerolineae bacterium
GCAACGTCAACGCCCTTCGTCACGGCTACTATGCTGCCCGCCCGGCCAGCCCCGACCGTAGCGGAGGGGAACTCGCTGAAGGGGACTCGCCACTGCCGGAGGACTGTACCATCGACGCCGTGATCGATATGCTCTACCACAAGCAGATCCTTCTGGACGACTTCATCGACCAGATCCTCGCCGCTGGCCGGCCCGCCATCGAGGAGCCCGCCCACCTCCTCGAGATCCACGGCCAGAACGCCAGCCGCCTCGGCCGGCTCCTCCGCGACCGTCGCGCCCTCAGCGGGGACGCCGCCGACGGCATCAGCGGCGCCATCGCCCAGGCGCTCGAACAGCTCAGCACCGTGATCGGCACCAAGCCCGCCTGACATCTGGCGATACCTATCTAGGAGACAGACGCGCCTGCCCTGAAACGGCGTTGGTTGCCAATCCACGGACCTTGGTGTAACATCGCCGACACAAACCACCAACAGGAGGAGTCTATGGCGAGCCTTTCTGTCGTTCTGCCAGCGTACAACGAGGAGGAGAACGCGGAGCGCGCCGTGGAGCACGTCTCTGCGGTCGCCCAGACGCTGGACCGAGACTACGAGATCATCCTGGTGAACGACGGTAGCGCCGATCGGACGGGGGAGATCGGCCGGGAGCTCGAGGGCCGCATTCCGCACTTCCGCCTGGTGGAGCACTATCCCAATCGCGGCTACGGCGGAGCGCTCAAGGCCGGGTTCCACGCCGCCGGGATGGACCTGATTGCCTTCTACCCCGCCGACGCCCAGTTTGATTTCGAGGAGATCGAGCGGCTGCTGAAGCCCGTCGAGGATGACGGCGCGGATATCGTCTGTGGGTATCGCGTCAACCGGCAAGACAACTTCATCCGCAAGCTCAACGGATTCGGCTGGAACATGGTGGTGCGGCTGCTCTTCGGCTACCTGTGCCGTGACATCGACTGCGGCTTCAAGCTGTTCAAGAGGGAGATCCTGGATGACGTCAACATCGTCTCTGACGGAGCGATGATCGATACTGAGTTCCTGGCCGGCGCGAAGGCGCGGGGCTACCGCATTGCCGAGGTGCCCCTCACCCATCTGCCCCGGGGGGCCGGCGAAGCGACGGGGGCGAACCTGGCGGTGATCGTCAAGGCGTTCCGGGACTTGTTTCGGTTCCGCAGCCGCCTTAGCCGTGAGCTGCGCGAGGAGAGAGCATGAGGTTCCGGTGCACGACCTGTGACCGGGATTGGCCCCTCGATCCCACGCGGTGGCGCTGCGCGTGCGGAGGCCTGTTGGAGATTGCAGGAGGGCCGACGTTCGATCCTGCCCGCGTGAACGTGGACAACTACACGGTCTGGCGCTACCGGGAGGCGCTGCCTCTGCTGGACGGGGCGCGGCCCGTCACCCTGGGCGAGGGGTGGACCCCCCTCGTTGACGTCGCCTGGAATGGCCGGGTGGTGAGCTTCAAGGCCGAGTCGTGCAACCCGACAGGCTCCTTCAAGGACCGGGGGGCAACCGTGCTTGTCACAGCGCTGCGGGCTGCCGGGGTCCGGGAGGTGGTTGACGATTCGTCGGGCAACGCCGGGGCTGCCCTGGCTGCCTATGCGGCCCGGGGCGGACTCGACGCCTCGGTCTACGTGCCGGCGCACGCGTCGCCTGTCAAGCGGGCTCAGATCGCTGTCTACGGCGCCCGGATTGTGGCCGTCCCTGGACCCCGAAACGATACGTCGCGGGCGGTCCTTGGGGCCGTCGAGAAGGGGGCTGTCTACGCCACCCACGTCTTCAGCCCCCTCTTCACCCACGGCATGAAGACCATCGCCTTTGAGCTCTGGGAGCAGTGCGCAGGTAGCGCACCGGATAGCATTGTGCTGCCCGTAGGCCACGGCGGCCTTCTCCTGGGGCTGCACATGGGGTTCGGCGAGTTGCTGGCGGCCCGGCTCATCGCGCGCTGGCCGCGTCTCATTGGCGTGCAGGCTGAGGCTGTTGCACCACTCGCCGGCGCCTGGGATCGTGGCGCGTCTGAGGCGGAACCTGTCGTCGAGATGGAGACCGTCGCCGGCGGCGCGCGCATCGCGAACCCGCCCTGGGGGCGACAAGTGCTGGCGGCCGTCAGAGAGACGGGCGGCGGCATTGTCGCCGTCCCGGACGAGGAGACGCTGGCCGCCCAGGCGAAGCTGGCCCGGCAGGGACTCTACGTTGAGCCGACCTCGGCGCTGGCCGTGGCCGCGCTGGATCAACTGGGCGAGAGCCTGGGCGAGATGCCTGCTGTGGTGCTGACCGGCAGTGGGTTCAAGAGCCCGCCGGGGGTGAACTGAGGGCTATGGGCGATCTGCAACGGGCGGTGGCGAGCTTCGCGGAGCGTCACGACCTCCAGCACGACATCGAGACCCGCGCCCTAGATATCGTCGCTGAGGTCGGCGAGCTGGCCAAGGAGATCCTGCTAGCGACCGACTATGGGCGGCGCCCAGCCTCTTTCCGCGAGGCGCTGGCCGACGAAGTCGGGGATGTGCTCTACAGCCTGCTCGCGCTGGCGGAGGCCTGCGGCGTGGATGCCGAGGAGGCACTCAAGGCGTCGCTGGGCAAGTATGGACGCCGTCTAGCGGACCGAGGCGAGGCTAGCTCTCCGTGAGGCGTGGTCCAGCGCATTTCACCGACATAGCGGGCTCCGGCGAACAGGGACTAGAAGCCCTCTTGGAGGGCCTGCAGCAAGAACTCGGCTACCGCTTTCGTGACCCCGATCTTCTCCGCCGCGCACTAACCCACCCCTCGTACGTTGCCGAGCACCGCTACGACAGGTTGGGCGACAACCAGCGGCTGGAGTTCCTCGGCGACTCGGTGGTCGATTTCGTCGCCGCGGCGTGGGTCTTTCGTCGCTACCCCGAGTTCGACGAAGGGCCTTTGACGCGCCTCCGCATTGCCATGGTGCGCACGGAGGCGCTGGCCCAACTGGCTCGCCAGGTCGGCATTCCGGCCGTGTTGCGCCTAGGGTATGGGGAAGAGGAGATGGGCGGGCGCGATCGGGACACCAACCTGTGTGATGCCTTCGAGGCCGTCGTTGGTGCCATCTATCTGGATGGTGGCCCGGTGGTGGCCAGCCGTGTCATCGAGCCGCTCCTTGCACCGGTCGCCGAGTCCACGCTTGCCTTGGCGGCCGACCGAGACGCGAAGAGCAGGCTGCAGGAGTGGAGCCAGGCAGAGCTAGGTATCCTCCCTCGCTACCGCATCGTTGACGAAGCGGGGCCGGACCACGCCAAGACCTTCGTCGCCGAGGTGCTTCTGGGGGACGAGGTTCTGGGCCAGGGAACTGGAACCAGCAAGCAAGCGGCCCAGCAAGCAGCGGCCCAGGCAGCCCTACAGTCCCGCGATTCGCATACCCCCGAGCGCACCAGGCTGTAGGACATAGGGCGGTTCTGCCAACCGCCTCCGTAGTGCGGACTTCGATCCTTCGCTCCACGGTGGTTTCTTGGTGACCGCCTTATGTAGTAGGGACTTCAGTCCTTCCACCCGCGCCATGGCCGTGTCCTAGCCCGCCACCAAACAGACGCATCTCGCGGCGTGGCCCAGACCTTGTCATCTACCCCACCTCACGGTATACTCGATCCGACATGCGTCTCAAGCATCTCGTCCTGCAGGGCTACAAGTCCTTCGCAAACAAGACGGAATTCGAGTTCCCCACCGGCATAACGGCCATCGTGGGACCCAATGGCGTGGGCAAGAGCAACATCGCCGATGCCATCCGCTGGGCTCTCGGTGAGCGAAGCATGAGCGCGCTGCGCGCCAAGGCCACGCCTGACATGATCTTTGCCGGGGGCGAGGGCCGGGCGCGAGCGGGGATGGCCGAGGTCTCCCTCACTTTCGACAACGTGGACGGCGGCTTGCCCATCGCCTTCAGCGAGGTCACTATCTCCCGCCGCGCTTTCCGCTCCGGCGAAAACGAATACCTGATCAACGGTTCGCAGGTTCTGCTGCGGGATATCGAGGAGTTGCTCGCCGAGAGCAGCCTGAGCGAACGGACGTATACCGTGATCGGGCAGGGACTCGTCGATGCGGCGCTTTCGCTGAGTGCCCAGGAGCGGCGCGCCCTATTCGAGGAGGCTGCCGGCATCAGCCTCTACCGCGACCGTCGGGAGCGGACGATCAAGCGGCTGGACGAGACGGAGCGGAACCTGGAGCGCGTCGACGACATCGTCGGTGAGATCGCCCCGCGCTTGAAGCGGCTGGAGCGGGATGCGGGACAGGTCGAGCAGCACCGACGCCTATCAGCGCACCTGGAGCGACTCCAGCGTACCTGGTATGGCTACCAGTGGGGGCAGCGGCAGGTGGAGCTCGATCGGGCCCTCAAGCAAGCCTCAGGTCTGGACGAGTGGTTGACGACCTTGCGCAGCGAGGCCTCGCTTCTCAGCGAGGAGCTGGCTGAGGTGCGCGAGCGCGAGGGAGCGCTACGCGGTCAGCTGCGGGACTGGTACCGGGAGAGCGGCGATCTGCACGAGACGGTCGACAGCGCGCGACGCGAGGTGGCTGTGTCCGAGGAGCGCGAGCGCCTGTTGAGGACTCGGCGCGAAGAGCTCGTAGCCGAGATCGCGCCACTCGCTGTCCAACGTGAGGAGCAGGCAGCGCAGGTCGGCGAGCTCGAGCAGCGCGTCGCAGGCCGCGAGCGCACGCTGGCCGAGCAGCGCGAGGAGCTGGCCCGCGTGGAGCAGGAGGCCGCGGATCGGGCGCAGCGGGCCGCGGACCGGCAGCAGGAACGAGACCGGGTGGAAGGGTACCTTCGCAGCCGCCGCGAGAGGCTGGACCAATTGGATCAAGAGCTGTCGGATGCGCGCGATGGGCTGTCAGAGCTGATTGGCAGCCAGGCGGTCGCGGAGGAGCGCGCGAGGCAGTTCGAGAGCCGGAGGCAGGAAGCCCTGGCCAAGATTGGGCCGCTCCGGGCGGAGGAGGAGGAACAGAGCCAGCAGGTTGCTCGGCAGCAGGCACGACTGACGGAGCTCGAGCAAGTGCTGGCCGCGCGGAGACGCGAGCTTTCGGACCTGGAGCAGGGTGGGGTGAGTGGCCCCGAGTCAAGCGAGGCGCTGGAACAGCACCGCTCCCGGGCTGAGCAGGAACTCCTGGAGCAGCGGGCGCGGTTGGAGCGCTTGGACGGCAAGCTGCGCCAAGCTCGGAGCGAAGCGGACGAATTGGCAGGCGAGCTGAAGGCCGTCGAACGGTTATGGGCTGCCGACGAGGCTGCTAGCAAAGGGGTGCAGCTCCTGCTCGACGCGGATCTGGAGGGCGTGCTCGGTCCGCTGGCTGCGCTGGTGGTGGTGCCTGTGGAGTGGGAACGGGCCCTGGAGGCGGCGCTAGGGAGTGATCTCCACGCCGTCGTATTCGAGCACGCGTCAGCAGTCGAGGAAGCGCACCGGATACTGAGGGCTCAAGGGGGCAGAGCCACCGTCGTGCCTCTAGACGCGCAGCGCGTGCCACCTGAGGCAGGTCGCATGCCCGAGGGTGCCCTCTCGGCCGCGGGTCAGGTTATCTGCGAGGAGAGGCTGCGTCCGGCGGTAGAGGCATTGCTGTGCGATGTGGCACTGTGCGAGGACCTCACCGCTGCGACTGCCCTCCTCCCCAATCTGCCGCCCGGGGGCCGGTGTGTGACGCGGGATGGCGTCGTTGTGCGGGCGGATGGTGCGGTCGTCGTGGGTCGGGCGGATGCCAGCGGCAGACTCGCTGGACAGGGTGCCCGGGCGGAGCTTCCCGCCCGCCTCGAGACGGTCCGCGAGCGACTGGAAGCGTTGACGGCGAAGCGACAAACCGAGGGGAAGCGCGCCGACGCGTTGCAGGCGCGGCTCGACGACGTGGACCGTCAGATCGCGCAGGCCCACGAGGAGGCGAGACGACGCCTCCAGGAGCAGCTCGGAGAGGCGCGCACGGCCGTCGCTGTCGCGGAGGAGACCGTGCGCAGCCAGACAGAGGCCTTGAGGCGGGAGGAAGCCGAGCTCGAGCGGCTCCGGGCGCAAGGCGAGGGCCTGCGTCAGCAGGCGACCGAGCTTCAGGCCCAGCATATCTTGCAGCTTGAGCAAGCAAGGGCCTTCCGGATGGTCCTTGCGAAGACCGGTTCCAAGACACAAGCCCGGGAAGGCGAGGATGGCGACCGGCCCCAACTGGTCCCAGAGCTCGCGCAGGAGCCGGCGGCGGAGGCGTTCCGCGAGCAGTTGTTGGAGGCCCAGCACCAGGCGGGGGAGATCGAGAGGCAATACCACGCTCAGTCGGAGCGCGTCGCATCGCTGGACGAGCGATTGCAGAGGGTCCGACAGCAGGCAGCCGAAGCTATCCAGGAGGCAGCGCGCTTTGAGCGGGAGCAGTTGTCGGCTGCGCGCACGGCCGTCGCGGTCACCGGGACGTCGCTGCGCAGCGAGAGGCAGGCCTGGGAAAGGGAATCAGCACTCTTGGAACGGGTGCGTTCTCAGATCGAAGCCCGGCGTGAGCGCGCTGAGGAGCTCAAGGCAGAGCGCGAGGGGCTGCTGGAGCGCATCGATACCTTGCGCGAGCAGGCGTCCCGGTTCGCTGCCGAGCTGCAGAGCGCCCGTACGAAGATCAGGCCGGCGGAGGATGAGCTGGAGGAACTGGACCGCGCGCGCACTTCGCTCGAAAGCCGCCGACGCGAGGCTCAGAACCGTGTGCGCACCGCCGAGGAGCGGTTTGGCCGCGCCAGGCTGCAGGTCGAGCGGAGACAGGGCGAACTCAGCCTGCTGGCAGACCGCATTGAGGAGGACCTGGGGCTGGTGGAACTGGAGCTGGCGGATAGCGTCACAGCCCAGACGCCGTTGCCGATGCGGCCCGTGGTGTCTGAGCTCCCGGTCGTCGAGCAGCTTCCGGATGGGCTCAGAGATGAGATGCAGTTGGTCACCAAGCGTCTGCGCCGTATCGGCGCGGTCAACCCCAACGCGCCCACCGAGCTTTCGGAAGTGCGGGAGCGGTACGACTTCCTGACCGAACAGGCCGAGGATCTGAGAGAAGCCACAGACCAACTACGCCATACCGTGTCCGAACTGGACGGGTTGATGCAGCAGGCGTTCTCGGCGACCTTCGACGCAGTGGCGGAGAGATTCTCTGAGATGTTCTCCGACCTCTTCCAGGGTGGTCAGGCCCACCTGACGTTGACCGAGCCGGATGACCTCCTGAACACCGGCGTTGAGATCTACGCCCGACCACCGGGAAAGCGCACCCAGCGGCTGGCCCTGCTCTCCGGGGGGGAGCGCGCGCTGACCGCAGTGGCGCTTCTATTCTCACTGGTTCACATCAGCCCTACTCCCTTCTGCGTGCTCGATGAGGTCGACGCGATGCTTGACGAGGCCAACGTGGGGCGGTTCCGCGCCAAGCTGGAGAACCTGGCGCAGGACACGCAGTTCATCATCATCACCCACAACCGCTCTACCGTCGAGTCCGCCGACAGCGTCTACGGGGTGTCCATGGGCTCGAACGCAGTCTCACAGGTCGTCTCCCTCCGCCTGGGGGAGATGGAAGGTGAGGGACAGATCGCCGCGTGACGCGCTTAGCCGTCCTCGCTGATGTCCACGCGAACGTCCCCGCGCTCGAGGCGGTCGTAGAGGAGATCCGCCAGCATAGGGTGGACGGCATCATCGCCGCCGGTGACTATCTCACCTCGGGGCCGCATCCCGGGGAGGTCGTTCGTCTTCTGCGCAACCTGGGTGCGCACATGATCCGCGGCAACGCCGGAGGCTACTTCCTGAGCCATCGTGCCGGCGAGGCCCCAGAGAGCTGGTACACCAGCTATCAATGGGCCGGTATGCGCTGGTCCTGCCACCAGCTCGACGACGAGACCCTCGACTTCGTTGCCGGGTTACCTGAGCAGCGTGTGGTCGAACGCCACGGAACAGCTCCCATCCGGGTCGTCCATGGGTCGCCCCGCAGTCCCACGGAGCGGCTCTTCCCGGACAAGGACCCCGTCGCCATCCGTCACTTCCGGGAGGCCGGCCTTCTTCCGTGGGAGGAGGATCCGCCCCCATTGGAGGAGGCGCTCGACACAATCGATGAGCCAGTCCTTGCGTGCGGGCACACCCATATCCCGTGGGTGCAGAAGCACGACCACCGACTGGCGCTCAATCCCGGGGCGGTATCCCTGTCCTTCACCGGCGACCCGCGCGCTCACTACGCGCTCCTAGCCTGGGAGGACGACCGCTGGGAGGTTGAGCTCCGGGCTGTGCCCTACGACCTCGAAAGCGTCCGCGAGGACTTCCGCTCCAGCGGTTTCCTTGCGGAGGGCGGGGCCTTCGCGCGGGCTGCGCTTCTGGGTGTCGAGACCGGTCGAAACGTGATCGGGTTTCTGTACTGGCACATCGACCGGCTTGCCGCCGATGCAGGACTGAACGAATGGGACGCTGTTCCCGATGCCCTGTGGGACCAGGCGATAGCCAGTTTCGACTGGGACGCATACGGTGGCGATACGCAGCCGTGAATAAAGGAGATAGTCCCCTGCCACAGACAGCTTGCCCATCTCAGACATCTTCCTCTCTGTCCCGGTACGTCGTGGTCCTCTCTACCGGCGGCACCATCGCTATGCAGGACGACGAGACCGCTGGCGGGGCGGTGCCACAGCTTGGGGCTGCCGATTTCGCCGCGGCGTTACCGGAGGGGGCTCCCGGCATACGCACCGCGGAGATCCTCAACCTACCCAGCTCCCATTTCACCCTGGATACGCTGCACGTCATTCGCGAGCGCGTTGCCCAGGTTCAGGCTGAGCCGGGGGTGACCGGGGTGGTGATTACTCACGGTACCGACACGCTGGAGGAGACGGCGTACCTCCTGGATCTCACGCTTCCGGGTGACAAGCCCGTCG
>JASFVG010000192.1:0-8757 GCA_050049955.1 Anaerolineae bacterium
GCTGCCCCCACGTTCAATGAGTGAACCATGATCCCGGTCACCGTCTGCTGTCCGTAGACCTTCCTGGTGGCATTCCAGATGGCCTGTCCTCCCACCTCGATCCAGCCCTGATCGTTGTACACCGTTCCCGGCGACGCCATCCCCGAATCGAGCGCCGCGGCTACGGTCAGGACCTTGAACACCGACCCGGGCTCGTATTGCTTGCTGACCGCAGAATCCTCGAAGGGCGGTGGGTCCTGCTCGACCAGCTCCCCGTACTGTTCCGGATCGTACGGGAGCCAGCTAGCCATAGCCAGAATGCCAAAGGTATTAGGATCCATCACGATGATGCTGCCACCGTCAGCCTGATACTCCCAGATGGCGTGCTGTAGTTCCTGCTCCGCAAGCATCTGCACTGTGCGGTCCAACGTGAGCTCCAGCCTCACGCCCCGGCGAGGGAATTCGCCGAAGATGGGCTCCCAGGGAATGGGTTCGCTCGCGACGTCTACCGGACCCTCCCACATGATCGGCTCGGGCCGCAGCATGGCGTCGTAGTAACCCTCGATACCGTAGTAGCCTGTCACCACTGTGGAGAAGCCGAGCAGGTGGGACGCCAACGTACCTTCGGGGTACTCCCGCTTCCAGAGCGGGTGGACCGCCACACCACCTATCCCCTGCGCAGCTACCTCCTCGCCAATCTCCCGGGAAACGGAAGGGGCAAGTGCCACCCAGGTGGCCGGCTGACCGTGCTCATCCTCGCTCTCGAGCAGCGTCTTCATCTGTAGGGCCGGCACGTGCAGCACCGCCGCCAGCTTCCGCGCAGCATCTTCCTTGTCCGTGACGTGAGGGGGCGCCGCCTCAACCGCATATCTCACCCCGTTCCCCGCCAGCAGATACCCGTTGCGGTCGTGGATCGTGCCTCGTGGAGGCTGATCCATCGTGATCGACCTCACTCGCTGGTCCCTGGCCCAATTGACGTAGAACTGATGGTCGATGATCTGCACCTTGACGAGCTGAGCAATCACGACCAGCACGCACAGGCCGAGTAGTGTCGCCAACAGCATCAGACGTCGCTTCGGCCCGTCCGCCATTGCTTCCTCCGGATCCTAGTCCGAGCCCGCCAGGAACTCTACGCGGTCCGCCGGTGCGAAGCCCAGTGCCTGCGCTCGCCCCATCACCCGCGGGATAGCGCATGCCTCCGCGATTCTCACCGCACTCTGCTCGTTCTCTCGCTGAAGGTGCAGAACCTCGGCTTGCAGTCGCTCAATGGTCCGGCCCTGGGCCGCTGTCCGACTCACCAGCCCCAGGTAGAGAGCCGTCACCAGCGTCAGCGCTGCCACAACCGCAAACAGCGCGACGGTCGTACGCGCACCCAGCTCCAACTGGCCGCGCTTCACGCCGTGGGTCACCCAGGCCAGAAAGTTGGACATACGCCTTCGATCTATGCCTTCCGCTCTGCTATCCTCAGCCGAGCTGAGCGAGAGCGAGGGTTCATGCCGACCTCCTCGGCCGATGGTCGGATCGGTGTCCGGGTGAGCGTATTGAGCGTGGCCTCATGCTGACAAGCACAGACCGGCAGACCCGGCGGACAAATGCAGTCGCGGCTCTCTCGGCGGATGAAGCGTTTGACAATACGATCCTCCAGCGAGTGAAAGGCTATCACCACCAGCCGGCCACCAGGCCGAAGCAGGTCGACCGCCTGGGGTAGAGCCTTCTCTAGAGCGGCCAGCTCCTGATTGACCGCGATGCGCAAAGCCTGAAACGTGAGCGTTGCCGAGTGAAGCCGTTCTCCCCGTCTCCCCACCGTCTGGTCGACGACCTCGGCCAGCTCCCGCGTGGTGTGCAGAGGCCGGGCCTCCACGATCGCTCTAGCGATTCGGCGAGACTGCCGCTCCTCCCCATACCGGTAGAGGACCTCGGCCAGTTCCTCAGCCGACAGTCGATTCACCAGATCAGCGGCGGTGCTATCAGTCGAGGTCCTGTCGAACCGCATGTCGAGCGGACCGTCGATCCGGAACGAGAAGCCCCGAGAAGCATCCGCCAGCTGCAGCGACGAAAGGCCCAGATCAAACAGAATCCCGTCCGCCGGGACGAAGTGGCGATCTGCCGCGACCTCCGCCAGTCGAGCGAACGAGCTGTGGACCAGCTCGAACCGCTCACCAAAACCAGCCAGCCGAGCTCGGCTGACTGCCAGTGCAGCCGGGTCGCGGTCAAGACCAAGCAGGAGGCCGTCAGGTGACGATGATGCCAGGACTTCATACGCGTGCCCGCCCCCTCCGACCGTTGCATCGATGTAGCGCCGTCCCGGCTCGGTATCCAAGCCGTCGACGACCTCCTGCACAAGAACCGGGAGGTGGTCTACCGCCATCTGTACCACCTCCCCATTGAACAGACTATTAAGGTCCGATCACACCCAGGGCAGAACCGGGTCCTCACCGGTCAGATACCCAGCACCGCCCATTCGTCTACATCAAAGTCGTCCCGGTCCAGTTGCTCGCCCTCATCGTCCCACCGTTCCGTGTTCCAAACCTCAATGTAGTCGTTGACACCGGCTACAAGCACCCCGCCTTCGAGATCGGCGTACTCCCGGAGGCGCGGGGGAATCAGGACACGGCCTTGCTTGTCGGGGACCACGTCGGAAGCAGCGGAGAAGATGCGTCGCTTGAAGATGCGAGCCCGCCGATCCGTCATCGGCAGATCACTCACCTTCTCGGCCAGCGCCTCCCACTCTCGTACGGGGAACACGGCGAGGCAGCGGTCGATCCCACGGGTGATGACCAGCCCAGTCGCCAGTTCTGCGCGGAACTTGGCCGGGATGGTCAGTCGTCCCTTGCTGTCGAGGGTGTGGTGATATTGTCCCAGAAACACGGCGACGGTTCCCCACGCGAGAGCCAAATGCGGTCGCCCGGAGGATGGGGAGCCCCACTATGCTCCACCCTTCCCCACGGACTCCCACATTATACTACAGAATGGGCGTTTCCGCTAGGGGTCGCCGAAAACTTTAAGGTTGGGAGGAGGATTGCGCAGATAGTGCGAGGCTTCTGATAGGCTTCAATACCCTCGCCGCCCAGGGACACGTCACCCCGAGGCAGCAAGACGATCAAATCATCGTCGGCTTGCGACCCTTCTTGATCCAGAGACGGCCGCCATGTACCCTGGTCCATTCCTCGATGCTCCTACCCTTCGCGGTCGTCTCGGATGTCTTCCTCCATGTTTTCCCGGCAGTCGTTGTCGACCAGCTCGACCGTCGAGGACGGACCAACAATGATGCCGATCTGGTTCCGCAGACACTCGTTGCCGCGGCACTCGCCCCCTCCGTTATCCAGGTAGGCGATGCCGTAGTCGTTGTCGTTGCACGTGTTCCTCTCCACGGTCGGCCGCGCCTCAACCGTCACGGCGATACCGATTGCGTTGCCTGTGCACGTGTTCTCGGTGGCCGCCCCCTGCGCCAGATCCTTGTAGCCAATCCCCACCTGGGTGTTGTCTCTGACCGTGTTTCGCCTGAGGTCCGGCCTTGCCTGCTCCTCCACCAGGATACCCGTGTTGTCGTTGTCGAACACCAGCGAATCCTCGACGCTCCCCCTGGATGACCCACTGAATCGCAGCCCCGCCCTGTTTCCCTCTCCCTCGACATAGGTGGCGCCGCTGAAGCTGCACCGCGAGAACTCGCCCGTTCCGTCCTCGATCACCACGACGTCGGCCACCTGACTGCCATCGTGTCGGAACGCAATTCCCTCAGCAGCAAACGTGCCCGTGCCAGCGAAATCTACCACGTACTCAGGAGAGCCGGATACGATGATCGTCTCATCCATCCCCGCGCCGACGAGCGTCAGAGCGTTCGTGATCTCCAATCCCCAGATCAGGCGATACTCCCCCGGACCCAACGTGATCGTCGCTCGTTGTCGTGCTGCGGACACCGCCTGCTCAAGCGTAGCATAGTCACCGCTACCATCGATGGCTACGTAGATCTCGTCGCGGGGTGGTTCAACCGTTGGCGCCTCCGTCGGCTCCTCCGTCGGGGTGGGCGCTACCGTCGGTGCAGGCTGCATGCTGCACCCCCAGAGAGCGGCCATACTGAGCAGGCCGACTGCTAGCAAGCCCCGGTGTGTTGTCTTTCTCATGCCTTCCTCTAACCATCTCCCTTCAGCGTATCCAGACCCAAGCGTTTGATCGCCTCTCGGGTAGGTAGTCCGCTCACTGGATCCCAGCCCAACTCGGCGTACGCACCCCTCAGGAGACTGCTCAGATCGGGAACCCTGCCTTCCGTGCCCCCTTCCTTCAGGGGCTGCCTCAACAGGGCGGGCAGGGCATCATTCGCCACGCTGACACCACGGCGCGCGTTCAACATCCGCTTCAGCGTCACCATGCGCGTACCCAGCGTGATGAGGTCATCGGGCTCGAGATCCCATCCCGTAGCAGCGTTGACGGCCGTCAGCACCCGCTCGACCCCGGGATTCTGCCACTGGCACAGCGTCAGCGCATTGTACAGGCTGCGCCACGCCAGTTGCCGCGCGGCAGTACGCCCCTTCGCCTCCGAGTCGTCAAACCGGTCGCCGGGCTCAATACCCAGCTCAATCGCGGGGCCCTGCCCTACGTCTACGCCGTACATGTCGCCCTGCATGTGACACGCGCCCCGGGGTGAAAGGGCATAGGTCAGCGCCATCCCACTGAATGCCCGCGGATCGTGCAGCGGCACTTCCAGCCTGTTGACGGTCACAGCTAGCTCCGGAGCACCGAAACGCTCGGCCAGGGCGGCGCTCCCCTCGGCCAGTATGTTGCCAAACCCCTCCCGATGCGCCATCATATCGATCAGCCGGTGCACCGCGTCGCTGTCGCCGTACCCAACGCTTACCCCGCCCGTGTCCGTTTCAGTCAGTATGCCCCGCTCGACCATCTCGCAGGCCAGCGCGATCGTGCAGCCAGTGCTGATCGTATCCAGCCCATAGACGTTGCACAGGTGTCCGGCATAGATCACCGCCTCCAGGTCCGACACCATCACCAGCGTCCCTAGAGCTGCCAGCGTCTCATACTCCGGGCCATCCACCCTCTCGGCCCCATAGGCCGGCGCCGTCGTCTCTCGACCGCACGCGATCGGACACCTGTAGCAGGCGCGGATCCGTCGTTGGTATCCCTCGACCATCAGCACGCCGGAGAGGTCGCTTCCCTCTTCCCACTCCCCCTGCTGGTAGTAGCGGATCGGCATGTCGCCATACATCAACGCCATGTCGACGTAGCTCGCTGTCCCCGCAAGGCGCAGCGCTACCGCGGGCAAATCCTCGTTCTGGTCCCGTCGAATGGCGCGCACCACCTCACCGAAGGCTTGGTCATCCGCCAGTGGCACATCGGCGCTGCCGTACAGACCGACGGCCTTCAGCCCCTTCGCTCCCATGACCGCGCCCATCCCCGTCCTGCCCGCGGCCCGCCCGTGATCGTTCATCACCGCGGCCATCTTCACCACGTTCTCACCCGCCGGTCCGATACAGGCCACTCTCGCGCGGGGCCGGTCCAGACTCTCGCGGATGTACTCCTGGGTCGCGTACGAATCCAGCCCCCATAGATCGCCAGCGCTCCGCAGCCGCGCCGCCCCATCGATGACGGACAGCCACACCGGGCGCTCCGCCCGCCCGGTGATAACGATCCCGTCGTAGCCGGCGAAACGCAGCTCCGGGCCAAGGAAGCCCCCCGTGTTCGCCTCGCCCCAGATGCCGGTCAGCGGCGAGAGCGCGCACACGCTGCACCGGCCCGCCGACGGCATCGAAGTGCCAACCAGAGGCCCTGTCATGAACACCAGCGGATTCTCCGGCCCCAACGGATCTGTGTCCCCATCGACCCGCTCGTAGACCAGCCGGGCGGCAAGCCCGCTCCCCCCGACGAAAGCCCGGGCCAGCCCCATATCGAGCCCCTCGTCCCAGAGCTCGCCCGTCGTCAGGTCCACATACAGCAGTCTGCCCAGATACCCGTTCATACCTGTAAGCGAAGTGACACCGACTCCTGTGATGAGCCTGTCGAATCCATCATTCGATCGCCGCCCTGCGTAGTAGCGACTTCAGTCGTGGACCGTCAGAAATCAACCTCTGCCCCATCATACGCGTACAGGAACAGCTCCCGCAACTCGTCGTAAGACGGTGAGCGGGGAGCCGTGATCATCTGCGTGTCGTTGAACGCGTTGTCCATCAGCGCCTCAACCTGCGCTTCGAAGGTACCGCGATCGATATCCAGCTCGGCGACACTTACGGGGCTACCAGCCGCGCGGGCCAGGCTGCGAACGCCCTTGGCCAGATCCCGGGCTCCGGCCTCGCCCACGCCCTGCGTGAGGCCGAGGATGCGCGCCAGATCCGCGAACCGCTCGGGCGCCACGCGGGCAGCGAACTCGATCGTGCCGGGCAGCATCAACCCCACGGCTCGCCCGTGGGGCACGTGGAAAGCCGCACCGAGAGCGTGGCCCATGGCATGGGCGGCCGAGGCCATGGCATTGCCAAAGCCCAGGCCCGCGCACGTGGCCGCATGATGCATTCGCTCCCGGGCCTCCATGTCCGCGCCATCCTCCACGGCGCGCGGCAGGTAGGCAAGCACATCCCGAGCCGCCTTGATGCACAGGCCATCCGTCAGATCCATATGCCAGGTACAGGAGTAGCCCTCGACGGCATGCGTCAACGCATCCATCCCTGTGTCTGCCGTCAGCCGGGGCGGCATCCCGGCCGCCATCTCTGGATCGACGATCGCGACATCCGCCACGTTCTCGCGGTTGCCAAGACCCATCTTGCGCTGTTCCGTTGTATCGGTGAGCACGATGGCCCAGGTAACCTCGGCCCCGGTGCCGCTGGTCGTCGGTATCGTCATCAACCGCGCCTTCTGACGCAGTCCCAGCTGGATGAAGGGATTGATCTCCGCAGGTTGAAGGTCCGGCCGTTCGTACAGCACCCAGATCGCCTTGGCGGCGTCCATCGGAGAGCCGCCACCCACCCCCACCACCCAGTCGGGCTCCACGTCGACCGCGACGCCGAGCCCCTTCTGCACCGTCTCGACGCTGGGCTCGGGCTCAACCGAATCGAAGACGCGCGTCTCAATCCCCGCTCTTGCCAGGTGGTCTGCCACGCGATCGACCAGCCCAAGCTCAACCAGCGTGACATCCGTCACGATCAGAGCGCGCTTGCCATGGAAATCGTCAAGAGCATCGAGAGCGCCCTGCCCAAAGATGATCTGCGGCGACACGAAATACCACATGGCGGGTCTCCTCGCTGGGTACCTCCACAAGACGCTCAGCAGGATCGTGGATTGTGTCAAAGGGCCCAAACATGGATCCGGCTGAGTCCGCGCCCTACGGCCTCCGACCTACCGATCTACTCGCCGCCCCCGCTCAGCCCGATCCGTGATCCGGCGGCGCCAGCCGACCGGCGCCTTGCCACGAACCGACTTACCAGTCCGTTGGAACCAGCGCGCAGCAGGCCACGATTTCCTGGGCAGCCTTGGGGTACCGCATGATCTTCATAAGGTTGCCGGAAAGCTTCAGCCTGCCCGTCATCATCCCCTGGATAGGATCCAGCTTCCCTTCGATCACTCTGCGCCAGGTACTGAACGGCGCACCAATCACGAACTCGACGTCCCGCTCCTCCAGGCTTTCCACCATAGCGGCCGCAGGACTCTTGCCGTGGTAGAGTCCCAGGTATAGGTAGGCTGTAGCGGGGTAGGCCTCATCGGGCCGAACGACGAAAACGAAATCACCCTCCCAGTCCTTGGCGGAGCGCTCGTACGAATCGCTCTCATTGAGCTGGTCGCTCAGCGCTTTGATCCATTCGTCAGACGGGAACCGCAATGCCATGGCTGTGCCTCCCAAGCCGCGCTATCCGGCGGGCTCCCCTAGGCCGGCGATCTGCCGGAGCACCGTCAGAACGCCGAGCGACAGCTTGATCGCGTCGCCAGGTTGGACGGAGGGGAGCTCCGCCTCCCCTTCCCCGTCGGCGTCGACCGGGACGGATCGTAGGTAGAGATAGGCGGCCAAGACCCCGACCAGCCCTCCGATGCAGCCGCCGATGATCATCACACGTGTTCGAAGGTTCATCTCTTGTCCTCCCGCACTACAATTGCCTGAATCCAGCCCTCGACGTTCGCTGTGGTCTCGCGAACTTTGAAGACTGGCCGGGCCACCGCCTCCATGGCCAGGTTGACGTACGACAGGCCCATCATCAGGTACTCCCGAGCCATTCGCAGCCAGGTGGGCAGATTCCGGTGTCTGAGCAGCATCCAGAGGCCGTAGACCAGCCCGCCGAATAACGCCAGCGGTATCAGCATCAGGACGAAGGCCTGCACGGTCAGAAGCATCACAGATAGGTCGCGAAGTACACCCATTTCAATTGGCCTCCCACCGGTTCGACAGGGCACAGCACTTCAGCCTCAACCTCGCGCGATCCAATTCGTTGATCGGGGTCGGATTGTGGCCACGAAAATCGACACGCCGCGCAGTATATCCCGTGTCACCCGATCCGTCAATCCCAGCCCTAGGTGCCAGTGGCACCCGCAATCGCCCTCAAGACCTGCACGAGCTCGTCCCGCCAGTCGGGCCCCTTGGTCAGCCAGATACCGTACCGGCTGACGCTGAGATCGCCGTCCAGGCTGCGGCGCAGCCGATCGCGATCGAATCCCTCCCCTGACGAGCGCAATGTCAGGCGACCGTTATCGAGCGTTACCACACCCACTCCGGCATCTCGAGCCAGCGCCTTCAAGCGGAGCTGGAACATCAGGTTCTGCGCCACCCTGGGCAGCGGGCCAAATCGATCGGCC
>JASFVG010000193.1:0-8722 GCA_050049955.1 Anaerolineae bacterium
CCAGGTGTAGTGACGTTTGACCAGCTCCCTCCCGGCGCGAACCAGCCTCTCTCGCAGACCGGGATCCCTCAACAGGTCAATACAGGCGTCCGCGAGGGCACGGGGTTCGTCTGCCACAAGCAGATCCCTGCCATCCACAACCTCTAGCCCTTCGCAGCCGATCGTGGTTGAGACGACCGGTCTCCCCAGTGCGAAAGCCTCCAAGATCCTCAGCCGGGTGCCTGCTCCGATTCTGAGGGGCACGACAGCGACAGTCGCCCGTTGGTAGTACTCCTCAACGGATGGGACTGTCCGTTCCACGAAGATGGCCTGTCCATCGTGCAGGGCTTGGACTTCACGCGGCGTGTCTCTGCCGACTACCAACAGCCGGGCCCCGTTTAGCTCCTCTTGGATGAGTGGGAAGACCTTGGCGACAAAGAAACGCAGGCCATGCACGTTCGGCCAGTGTCCGTACGTAGCGAGGCAGAGGAGCGTCCTCCCGTCCGAACGGTCGTGCAAGGGGTCTGCCGGCAGGTCCGCCCCATTGGGTACGACACTGACTCTTGCCTGGCCATCCAGCTGCCGGCGGTCCGCTTCAGAGCAGACAAGGACTCGGTCATATGAACCGAGCGATCGCCTCTGGTACCGCCGCAGCCGGCACAGGTCGAGGTGAGAGAAGGCTCGTTTGTGCAAGTCACGCGGTGGCGCTTCCCGTAGTTCCCTTCGTCTCAGAACGGTTTCGATGTCATCGAGATCAAGGACGAACCGAAGGCCGGGTGGCCGGCGGTCGAGAAGGGTCTGAACATGTGGGGTCATGTGTAGCCGGCCAACATGGACGAGATCACATGATGCAGCCGTCCTCTCGACCAATCGCTTCATCTCGCGGGAAAAGCAGAAATTCGCCAAGAAAGGCCTGGCTGGGTCCACGTGTTTCAGCTGTCCCCATCTTCCGAGCAATCTCGAGCCTCCGAAATCACCGTGTCTGCGGCGGAAGGACATGGGGTGAATATCCGCGCAGTAGGGGGCCAGCGCGCTCACCGCAGCCAGTTCCACCTCGTCTGCGTAGTAGCACACCAACACGACATCCGCCATCTGGGAGTAGGCCGACAGCAGCTGGAACTGGCGAATGCGGGTACCCGAGTTCGGGGGATAAGGAACCCACCGAACCAAGTAGAGTATCCTGTATCTACCCATTTTCGGCACTCTCACGCCCGCGGGTGGTTGGCTGGTAAGCGGCGGTCGAAGTGCCGGCCCACAGGAGGCCGGCCGGACGGTGCGGGAGACCACTGGCATACTCGTTCAGAGCTCTGGGTATCCCCATCGGATTGACCCCGCCAGCATGCCAATCTGCTTGCCCGAGTTGAATGCAGCACGGAAGACGGAAGCAGGCCGATCCCGACCTCCCAGATAGTCCAAGAGGCCCCGCACAGCCGCCCGGCCACTCCCTCCATACCATCTGCGGCGCTCCAACGGCGCGAGCAAGTCCCAATGCTTTTTGTGGATTCTCGGAGCGTGGAAGCCGTGCGTCAGGCCCTCTTGGAAGAGTCCCTGCAGCGAGTTCTCGTTCCTATGGTAGACCACAGCGCTGGGCTCATACACCAACCGGTATCCGTGTCTCAAGATCCTCCACGACAGATCAACGTCCTGGCCTCGGTTCAGCGCCTCGTCAAAGAGGCCTACGTGCCTGAACAGCGACCTCCTGGACGCCCAGTTCATCGAAATCACGTACGGGGGGATCGACCCATTAATGGCTTTGTCCTGGCTATGGATCTGCTCGCCGTACGCTTCTATCTCGTTGTGTGGATGCCTTGCCAGGATTCTCCCGCCGACTACGCCGACGGTTTCGTCGGTCAGCCTGGGCATGATTCTCCGAAGCCAGTCTCGATCCACAACGCAATCGGAGTCGGTGAAAGCTACGACCTCGCCGGTTGCAGCGCGGACGCCCCGGTTTCTGGCGGCACTGGGGCCTCTCTTCGATTCTGTGAGCGCCACGATTCTGCCACCTAGTTGCTCCAAGACCTGGGCGGTTGCGTCTGTCGAAGCGTTGTCCACCACGATCAATTCCCGCTGGTCTTGTGGATAGTCGAGCACGAGCAGGGAGTGGATGCATTCCGCTATAGTGCTCTCTGCATTGTACGCGGGCACAACCACAGTAACCGTCGGTAGCTCGACCGTCATCTTTCAGGAGTTTTCCCTCTCTCAGTCTGAACCTGCCGGTTCGGCCGCATGGAACTCATATAGGGCGGCCTGCTCTTCCTCCAGGATGAGGCTGAACAGCTCTGGATGGGCCCGGACGACTGGCAGCATATACTGGCGGACCATGGGTTTCTTCTTGTCTGCTAGCACATACTTGATATCCTTGGTGTCCAGCAGATTGAGCAGGATGTGCGGGTCGGCCGAGAAGGGGAGGTAGTGGCCTTCGCGTTCAGTGAAGTACGCCATCATATCGACATGCTGGGCAAGATACTTGTCACTTGGGTCTGAATTCTCGCGAAGCCATAGGGCCAGTCTCTGGACGTCATAGTTCTGGGGGTACTTGATTGGGTAGGTCCCGAATGGTGAGGTGTGCTCCAAGGGGATCTCCCGCACCATTCCGCCCACGCCTATACGTAGAAAGCATGCAGTGTAGGCGAGTAGGGCAACATAGACCATGGCGGCGGCGGTACTGCCGACGGACCGGCTAGCCTGTTGCGCGATGAATCGGGTGCCAACCAGTGCGTAGTAGAATAGTAGTGGAACGAGAGGCACCAACTTCCTCACATCGATTCCTGGCTCGTAGGCGGCAATGGTCAGTAGGTAGACCGCGCAATAGACGTCCGTGGGGGCGAGCCTCCGCGCAATGGAGAGACCAAGCCCCAGGCACAGGAAGGCCAGCGACGCTACTCGGGCGGACAGCTCGAAGTAGCTCCGCTCCGCCCCGAATCTCGACAGCGTGCCATTGATCAGAATGCCGCCCAGAGCTCCAAAGTCGTCGAGGTTGCGATACATCCTGTACAGAAGCCCGGACGGCGAGACGTAGCCCGCCTCATCCACCCACTGCTGATTCTGCAGAGCAAGTTTCAGGCTGGAGATACCCAAGCGCAAGTTGCGGGTTTCCCAGAGGGCCACTGGCAAGGCCACCAGGAGCATTAGGACGAGCGTGATTCGCCAGGCCTCCTCCCGTCTTCGAGTGAATAGGGCGTGGAGAGCTATCGCGCCAATCAGAGTCACTCCGACGAGCCTGGTCATACAGCTGGCCAGGACCAGGCAGGCCAGCGGAAGGCCGCTAGCCCGGCCAGTGTGCCTACTCTTTGTCTGCTCAGACGCGATCAGTGCGACCGGGGAGAGGAACAGGTAGATTATGTCGGAGAGCAGGCGTGTGCTCTGGTAGAAGACAAGCGTTGATCCAAGAGACAGGAGTACCGTGAGTGCCGCCCACGTGCTATCCATCCGCTTCCTGAACAGCACGTAGCAAGCCGCGTGCGCAAGGAGAGCGAAGCCCGTTACCAGGGCGTTGAGAGCTAGGTAGCTGTTCGGAAACAGAAGCAGCGGGATCGTGAACAGCAGCGATGTTCCGGGCGGGAACACGAGGACCGGCTCACCGTCCTTGAGGTAGCCCTGCCCCGACGCAAGCGACACAGCTCCCTCGACGTACGAAACGCTATCGGGAGAGATCTTCCAGTATGGGCCGATGGCCAGCAGATAGAGAGTTGCCAGAAGCACGAGGGCCGACAGCACAGCAATGGCGCACGCCTTGTTACCCACGACGGCGAGCGAGTCGTCCTGCCCCAGGCTTGGAACTTGGCAGTGACGAACGAGCTCGGATACCCGCCGGGTCACGCGCCGACACAATGTGCGACTACCTGGCCGTACGGGCGAGGGAGGTATGCGGCCGGGCGAGGAGCCCTCAATCATCTGTCAGAAGCGCTCCCGAATGATCTTGTCATACACCTCGACCCGCGTGTCCCAGGTGTGATGGTCGAGGACGTATTGGATGCCGGCAGCCCTGTTCCACTCGCGGTGGATTGCATCATCCACTCTCTCGGCCATCAACTCGAGGTTGCCATTGTCCACCAAAAAGCCGAGGTGAGACTCTGTCACGACACGCTCGTTGGGAAAGCCCGCTTCGCAGACCACGGGCAGCCCGACTCTCAAGTAGGAGTAGATCTTGCTGCTTTCGTTGTTGTGCATGAACGGTCCCGGTGCCACGACGATCCCTACGTTGGCGAAGCGAAGGTAGGCCCAAGCCTCCTCATACGGCACGGCGCCCAGGTAGCGGACCCAGCGGTTGTCAAGCCTCCGAAGATGGCCCGGCCCCAGCAGATAGAGCAGGATACCGCGGTCCGACAGGAGCCTGCCCAGCATATTCAGCTTGCTGATCAGAACGGAGTTGGCCTCTGGCTGGGAATTCCTGCCATAGACGTTGCCGGCAAAGATGCACCTCGGTCTGCTGTCTTCGGGGTATGGATCGCGCCCAGGCGGAGGTATGTCGCGGTCGACCGCTCCCGGAACGACCAAGACGTTGTTCCTGTCTCCAAAGCACTCCATCCAGAGCTGCTTGGCTGGCTGGCTCAGTACCGTCACGTACTTGCTCGTCTCGCTGATGCGGCGTTGGGTAGCATACAGCCGCTCCCTAGTCCGCCTATAGAAGTAGATGCCAGGGCGATCTTCCGGGCCGACCACCGAGCCCAACTTGGAGATGATGAAGGGGTGGCGGTGGCCACCGTAGCGGGCCAGAACGTCAAAGCCCTCGTGAAACAGCGTCTTGACCACATCGTAGTCAGACCACCTGACGCGGCGCAATGGGACCTGCCGCACGTTCTGAGGCGCCGGAATCGCCGATCTCCCTCGCGCCCAGCTTGGAGTCTGACCGGTGGCCATGTGGACGCGGTGACCACAGCGCGCCAGCGCCTCCGAGATCTTGAACCATCTGATGTACGACATGTCAACCAGCCTGAATCGGCGGTCGGCGTAGACAGTCACAATGGCCGACACGGAACCCTCCGCCTCAGACGGCGCTGGCCAGAGTCGTCACGCCGGCCACCTGATCGAGCGTTCTCAGAATCCCGAGGCCGCGGACCTCGCGCAGGAAGCGTTCGTACTGAGGAAGCCAGTATTGGGCGTAGCAATCGTGCAAACCGAATGCTACGAAGTCGCTTCGCTCTAGCGCCGAAAGAGCCCCTTGCTCCCACTCCTTGTACGTCAGTGTGCCAGCCCGGCGGTAGAGATCGAAATCGTCGAACGCGATGGGGATTCTTGCCAGCCTGTTCCGCATCACTGGCCGGCGGATGCCCAGCGAATAGGCTGAGGAGGCCAGCCATTCGAAGTTGTGATAGCACAGCCGCTCGTCGCTGATGTCCGGCGTGATGAGCGATCTCGGCGGGCGATATCCCTTGACCCGATAGTCGATCTCCCGGAGCCGGTCCAACTGAGAAGCCTGGAGACGGACGCCGCCAGCCCACCGAAGGGCACGGGCGGCTATTCGCTGGTATCGCCCCTGTAGCCTGAGCGGCCTTCCAATCGCGTGATCGTAGGAGTGGAACGCGATGCAGTGGCCGGCGTCCTCTATTCTGTCCCTGACCTGACCGAAGAGACACCCGAGCACATTGTAGGTCGCCGTCACACCCGCCGCTTGCTCGATCCTCAGCATCTCGTCGAGATGCTGGTCAGCCATCTGCTCCGCAGACTTGGCCAGCGCCGCATCTGTTCCGATGTGCCCATGTCCCCTCTCAATATCGTGACACACACAGATTGTCTTCCCTGGATGCAAAGTCGCCCATTTCCTCTCGGGGACAACAACCCTGTCAGCATTCTCCGCCACATCTATGAGCCACCAGTCTCCCTTTCTCCGTGCTCGCCAGTGCTCCGTCACCGTGCGGTCGTAGATGCGGTCGAAGAGCGCTCTCTTAACCGAGCGCTTCGGATCGGTGTGCCGAAGCGTCAAATCTGCGGTGGCAGAATAGACCTTGCGTAGCTTCCGCTCCAGGGCAAAGCTCAGGATCGCATTTAACAGCATGTGTGTCCAGCCCTTGAAGCGGTTGTCAACTCTGGTCTTGTGTTCCCGCCTCCTCGATATGCGCTGCACCAGGTCCGAGATGTAATTCATCCCGTACGCTACCCGTCCCTTGACGACGAGATCCGCAAAGGCGATGTGGCCGACCTTGCCGAACTGCTGCTGGTGCCAGACGAGGTCATCGTCGAAGAACAGGTCCGCAGGGAACTCATCGATCAACGGGCTGTGGGCGTAGAGCACGACCTCCCACAGCTTGGACGGGTCCCCGATCCCGCACATGCGGCGGGCCATCTTCAGACCATCGGGGCCGCATTTGGGTAGGAAGTAGCTATCGTGCGGGATGAAGTGGCGCTGCTTGTACTGTCTATCAAGGAACTCCGGCAGTCTGGCGCCAGCGATCTCCCTGTAGCTTGTTCGGAGCACCCTACTGTTCAGAATCCCGTCCTTCCCTGGAGCGAGCAGTTGGTGGCGCAGACATGCCAGACAGGCCCCCCTCTCGCACTGGCATTCTACCACAGATCATTTGATGGGCCAGACACTTCGCTGCGTCCGCCGGTCACAGGGGCGGCCGTTCCCGTGGGGAGCACACGGGCACGCTCTGCCTTCCCGCGCGCGGAACGGAGGCGATTCCTGGGGCGATCCACGGGGCGAGGCAGCCCAGGCGTCGCCTCCCCCGAGCGAAGACGACAGGTCAGGCATTCGAACCTGGGCGCCCATGTCCCGGTATATCCTCGGGAGCAGGACTCGCCTGGTCGAACGTCTGCCGGGAACTGCACATCCGCGAGACACCATGGAGACGGGTCTAGGTAAGCAAGCCGACGGCGTGGGAGGCGGACGGGCTGTGCGCCTCCCTCAACTAGACGCCCTTCGGGGCCTTATGATGGTTCTGATGGCCCTGGACCACGCGAACCATTTTGTTGCGCAACAGCACTCTCCCGGGGAGTACTGGGGTGGGGTGCTACCCGTCTACGGCGACCCGCTGGCGTTTGTCACCCGGTTTGTGACCCACCTGTCGGCACCGGGGTTCTTCTTCCTGATGGGGGCTGGCATCGTCCTGTTCGCCAAGTCCCGGCAGCGGCTTGGCTGGGGCAGGGGTGCAATCGCCGCCCATTTTGCCTTGCGGGGCTGTGTGCTGATCGCGCTCCAGTTCTTCGTGGTGAACGCCGCGTGGGAGCAGTCGCCGGGAGGATGGGTGCCTGAGGTCTACGTGGGCGTCCTGTTCGCTCTGGGAGGGGCCATGATTCTGGCCGGGGGTGCCCTGCTGTGGCTCGGACCAGTCTACCTGCTTGGGTGGACAGTTGCGCTGCTCATCGGCACGGAGTTGCTGACCCCTGAGCCAGCGGCGTGGCAGCAGTCATTCCCGCTGCTACAGCGGCTACTGCTGGTGCCGGGCGGAGACAGTCGCTTGTGGGTCAACTACCCGGTGCTGCCCTGGATGGGGCTGGTGGCCTTCGGCATGGCATTTGGACACTGGCTGGCGAGAGATGCGGTTAGGACGTTCGACCGCGCCGTGCAGATGGGGGTGACCTTCATTGGGGCCTTCGTCGCGATTCGGTTGCTCGATGGGTTCGGCAACATCCGTCCCCGAGCCGGCTCTACGTGGATCGACTTCTTGAACGTGGTGAAGTACCCTCCCAGCATAGGTTTCACCCTGTTGACGATGGGCGTGAATCTGACCATAATGGGACTAATGGCGAAGGTCCGTGGACCCGCGGAGGCCGGTTTACGGCTGTTGGCCGTGTTCGGGCGGGTCCCGCTCTTCTTCTATGTGGCTCACCTATATCTGTATGCGGGACTCGGCTGGTGGCTGGCGCCCCGCGGGGTCAGCATCGTGCAGATGGTCCCGTACTGGCTGCTAGGCCTGGTGGTCCTCTATCCCGTGTGCTGGGGATACGGCTGGCTCAAGCGCCGCTATCCTGGAAACCTGATCTTGAGGTTGATATGAGACGCCGACGTGGGCGGCGCGCGACCGCTAGCGGTGACAAGCAATTGCCCTTGCCGTCGAAGGAGTTGTGATCATGCATGCCTGGACCGGAAGAATCATCTCTACGCTCGTTGTGACATTGACCGTATGCCTGCTGGTGGGCTGCCGGACGGGGGGGGCGGTCGAGCCGCCCACCTCGGAGGTCGCGGGGACGGCGGCCGTTACGGTGGGTGACGCAGAAGCCCCGACGGAAGAGCCATCGCCTACCACGGCCCCACAGCCGACGCGGCCGGTCGAGGCCGATGAGGACGAAGCGCCGGATGAATCGCCCATGGTCTCTGCGTGTGACAGCAGGCGAGGCGATTTCTTCAGCGATGGTTTGATCGGGTCGGAACAGGTGTTGCTGGATGGCCTGTCGGGTGCTAGTGTGTACGAGATTGACGTGGAGATCTCGCAAGACCTGCTATCGCTGAGCGGTCGCGAGGCGGTCTGCTACACTAATCGCGAGGATGTGACACTGGATGAGGTCATGTTTCGCCTGTTCCCGAACCTGCTGGGGGGCAGCGCGGTGGTGTCCGCACTGCGGGTAGACGGGGAGGACGTGGAGCCGCTCTATGAGCTGGTGGACAGCGCTATGCGGGTGCCGCTGGCGGGGGGGCCCGAGCCAGGTGAGGGGGTCACCATCGAGATGGACTTTGAGGTCGAGGTGGCCCAGGAGATGGAGCGGAACTACGGTTTGTTCGGTTTCTTCGATGGGGTCTTGTCACTCCACCAGTTCTACCCCGCGATCCCAGTGTACGACGACGAGGGATGGAACGTGGACCTAC
>JASFVG010000194.1:0-8709 GCA_050049955.1 Anaerolineae bacterium
TCGTAGGGCCAATGGCGGACTTGCTCCCCCGCATAGAGCGGATGGCCCATCGGCACAAAGCCCTCTGGTACCACGCCGCGGCCATAGGTGATATCCTCCCCGATGGTCGGGCGGTCAATGCAGAGAGCGATAGCCTGCCTCACCTCTGGCTGTGCCATGGCATTCAGCCCGTCGTACGCGGCGGCGGTCTCAACCCCGAAGGTCAGGACTTCCCAGTCAGGTCCCGGCGCCGAGGCGACCTTGAGCAATCCGTGGTCCTCTGCTCGCACCAGAAGCGGAAGCAGTGCGTCCATGCTGGCGTCCTGCGCACCCAGATCGCACGCGCCGGACAGAAGCGCAGCCACAGTCCCCTCGGCGTCCCTCTTGAACCTGAAGACCACCTGGTCCAGATACGGCAGCCCGTCAGCGGCACGGAAGTAGTATGGGTTTGGCCGAAGCGTCAGATAGTCGCCCCGCACCCACTCATCCACCACAAACGGTCCCCAGCCCAGGGGGGTGCGCCGTAGGTCGTCATCCCGCGCCAGTTCTCTGGGCACCCGTCCATCCAACGTATGCCGCGGTAGGGGCGGGAAGAATGCCAGGGGGTATGAAGCGTCAACAAAGCCCGGGATCCCGATCCACTTCGTTGTCCAGGCATCGAGAGCCCGATAGTAGGCAGTCCGATCTGTCAGGTAGCGGAAACCGAGCGTGGCGGGATCGGAGGCAGCCTCGAAGGCGAATTCCGAGTCCTCGGCCGTCAAGGGCTCGCCGTCCGACCATCGTAGGTCCTGCCGGAGCGAGAACGTGACCTCCGCCCGACTCATCCGCACCAGGCCGCCATCGTAGGTTACCTCGCAGCCCGTGGTGTAGCACCCCGAGGGCCGGACTCGCACTCCCTCCTCCAGCTCCACAACCTCGCCTTCGACGTTGAGGACGACGTCGCCCCGGCGCACGTACACCGTGCGGGTCACGGCGTCCCCGTCGGCTAGGCTGGGTAGCTTCTGCAGGATCACCGGCTGGTACGAATAGTCCCGGTGGTCGATCGGGCCATCGTAGATTGCCTCCATCACGTGTTGTGTGGCCCGCAGTTGGGAGCCGCCATAGAGATACAGCGTGTCCGGCTCTCCGACGAGACAGATGTTGAGGACCTTCGGGCCCGCCGGCGGTGGCGTGGGTGACGGGGAGGGCGTGGCCGTGACCACCACGGTCTCTGGCGGCGACGTCACCGTAACGGTCACAACCTGAGGCGTACACGTGACGCACAATAGAGCCAGCGTGACGAAGATCGGCCAGGGGCTGCGCCGTAATCTCATCGCGACCACGGCAGCCAGTATATCACCTTCCCTTGCACACGCAACTCTCTGGGTTCCGGGCAAGCCGAGCATCTGGCTCCACAAGGCGAAAGGCCGGAATCGGAGGCAGATGAATCGTCAGTGGCACCCATCCGGAGGACACCAAGCGGACCAGTAGCGCGGGGCCCACGGCGACGATCTCGATTGCCAGGCCCGAGAGAACGCCGCCCAGGCTTCGAAAAGGGCAATGGGGAGGATTGCTACACGCGCCCCAAGAGCCTGCGGAGCTTCGCTCGCCAGGAGAGCTTGCGAATGCTTCGAGCTGCCTCTCGAGCGGTGACGATGCTGTACACGTGAGGACTGTAGGTCGCCGTTTGGTATTCAGCCAGCAGCTGGTATGCGGGCTCCGTTGCCAACGGCAACACGGAGGCCAGGTTTGCCGTCCGTTCTGCCGGCGTGGCTGCAGAGGCGGGGGAGGCATTGAGCCGCATCAACGCCTGATCGACCTCCATGTACGCCCGTTGCAGGGGGCTCAGGCTGGCCCGCTTCACCCAGCGGTGGAGAAACGGCGGAGGCTCCCATCCCAGACGAAGGAATCCCCTCTCCAGAAATACGGGGAGGGCGCGGAAAGCGCGCCTCCGCCGCGCCCGCCAGGCGACGACAAGTAGGACGCAACCCAGGAGGAAGGCAAGAACCAGATAGGGAAGTCCTAGTCTATCCAGCACGCTGCCCGAGCCCGCGGACAGCCCCTCGCCAGGTGCGATCTCGTCCATCCCCTCCAGCCGGTCTAGCCGCTCCTGCATCATCTCCTCATAGTCGCGGCCGGAAGGCACCAGGAACTCCCCTCCCTCTGCATCGACATCTCCCAGCGGCCGGACTATCGGATCCTCCGAGGCTGTGGGCTCAAACTCGACCCACCCAAAGCCCGGGAAGTAAACCTCGGGCCATGCGTGCGCGTTTCGCTCATACACAAGATACGTGTTGGTGCCCGACCGATGCTCGCCCTCGGCGAAGCCAACGGCCAATCGCGCTGGGATGCCCAGGGAGCGGAGCAAGACAACTTGAGATGATGCATAGTAGTTGCAGAAACCGACACGCGAGTCGAACAGGAACCAATCCAGAGGGTCCTGGTCCTCCGGCGGAGTGTCCGTGATGACCTCGCTGTAAGTGATGCTGAAACGTAGGAATCGGGTGATGCCAGCCACGATATCGAAGGTGTTCTCATGATCGCTGGCGATCTCCGCGGCCAACTCTCGCATGCGTGGCGTGATGGAGTCTGGAACCGCCAGGTACCGCTCCGCTACCCACTCAGGGTATACGGTGCCAGCCTCCCGCAGCTCCGAGAGCGTCGCATCAGTGACCGACGAACCGGCCAGGTAGGTCTCCCCGGCATTGAGCGGGGGCGCCCCGTGCAGCGAGGCCACATCGATACTGCCGTCCGGATTCGGCGCAAAGTCGACCTCAACCGACCGGCTTGCCCACAGCGGCTGCGGTGCGGCATAGAGCGTGACAATCGGTTTCGCAGACGTGAAGGCAAATGTTATCGTGGTGCGCCCTTCGAGCTCGGGCGAGACTGATGCAAAGGTACCCGACCGGACCTTCTCTGTCGTGGTCATGGCCCCGGTGCTCCACTGCCCATCCCCGTAGTGATCGTACACCCGGGCTCGCCAGTAGTACCGCAGGCGCGACGGGGCATCAGCTGGCACCTGCACAGAGGCGACGAGCGCGTCCGACAGTTCGCGGCCCCGGCCGAGCGGAAATTCGTCGCTGTAGTAGTCTGAGACCGTGATCGTCGCTCCGCGACGCTCCAGCGACGCGAAGAGCTTGTCCAGTCGTTCTTCTGCGGGGTTTGTCGCCTGGTCCCAGACTCGCTTGGCCACCGGGAGAACGTCTGCCATAGCAGGCAGTACCCATGACACCAGGATCAGCACCACCGTCGCCGCGACGACGACATAGCTCATGTCCAGGCCGATGAGTGGGGGGATGCGCGCGTCATCCGCCCGCCATTGACTGCGGAGATGGAGGAAAGTCAGTCGCGACAGCAGCAGCAGCGAGAACAGGAGATAGGCTGCCAGGTACCACAGACGGCGCGGCTCGTAAGGATCGGCACCGTGGATCAGCACCGCTGCCAGCCCGGCAGGTACGATGATACGCCACGGACGGGCGTTGCGAACTAGGCAGTAGCTTGCATAGACGCTCAGTCCCCAGGATAGCACCGCCATGATGAACAGAAAGAGCACCGGATCGTGCACCGGCTCCTGCTGCAAGAACTCGCGAAGCGTGTTGAGCACACGCTCTCCCATGACGATCAACCGGTCACTCCACATAGCGTCATCCGTGATGTGCCCGACCGTGATCCCCAGCTGCCAGGGAATCACGAACACGCCGTAGAGGACGCCAAACATGGCGGCCAGCCAGGGGGAGAAGATGCTGTAGCCCAGAGCCAGACCGGCCGCGGTACCCAGGAAGACCAGCGTCTGGGCTACGCTCAGGTGGTCGACCCATTCCGTGACCAGCAAACGACCGGAAGCCGTGAGCAGAGCGAGGAGGAGCAGCACCGCGGCCGCCGGATCCCACCAACGTGACGATCGCATAATCGTCAGCTCCTCACCATTCCGCTCGTAACTTGAACCCGACTCAGGACGGGTCCAGTCCTCGTCAGCGAATCCAATTCCACGCTCAGAGCGGCCGCCAGGTCATCGCCATTCCTCACGCGGCAAACGGGCACACCAAGAGCCGATATGGCGTCGGCGAGTGACTCGGACCCCTTCGGCCCGCCGAACGATGCAGCATCGAGCAACACGATCACAGGTCGCAGGCCGCGCTGTGAGAACAGATCGGCCACCAAAGCCAGTTCCTGGTCCACGGTTGGCGTGACAACGATCATGGTGCTACCCCGGACGATGTGCTCGGCATGAGCGGTCACCAGAGCCGAGATAGGAAGAGTCCCTCCTGCATGAAGAGGGGCTAGAGCCTCGAGCACCTTACCGAGCTGCCGGCCTCCCCGATCGGGCGGCAACACATCTGGCGTCCTCTGAGATGCCTGATGATGACTGACCAGGCCAACGGCACGATCACGGCCAAGGAAGTGCTGGGCCAGGGACGCCGCGATGCTGACGGCATACTCCTCCGTGGAGGGCGGCAGCTTGACCTCCTTCCAAGGGGACCACGTCGCCTCCACGGCCTGGCTGGGGAGAGAGTAAGGCTGCTCCGCCTGAACCCGGGCCTCCGCATCCAGAAAGACCCAGACCTCAGCCATCGGATCCAATTCGAACTCCTTGACAATCAGCCTGGCTCGCCGGGCCGTGCTCAGCCAGTGAATCCGATTCAACGGGTCCCCGGGCACGTATTCGCGGACGCCAGAGGCGTTGGGCGTTACCTGATGCGTACGGAGGCGCAGGGCTTCACCACCGGGCAGCAGCCCGGGCGGGCTCGGGAAGGCATACATGTCGAACATCATGGGATACACCAGCAGGGAACCGGCCGAGGGCATCGTTCGACTGACCGGGAACAGGCCAAAGAGATCGCCTGATACGACGTCTGTTGGGCCCAGGGAGAAGATGCCCCGCTGCACCAGGCGGCTGCGCGCCCGGTAGGTCCGGCGCTCCCGTGCGCCTATCAGCGTCAGCACGCGGGAGCCCTGCGACCCGGGGAGGTCTGATCGATCCCTGATCTGCACCCAGAGCCGGGGCAAGCGTCCCCGATTCTCCACCTGGAAGCGCTCCTCGAAGACCTGGCCCACGTGAGCGCGCAGCGTCCGCGTGTTACGCTCCACCGTCACGCCGCGCAGGGCCAGCTTTGACCAGAGCCAGCTCAGTACAAGCAGAGCGGCCCAGAGATAGCTCAGCCGACCATAGACCGAAAGCCCCGTCAGCGCCAAGGCCAGCAGGCTGAGCCCCAACAGGACCAGCACGACTCGCAGCGAAGTGGTCACGTTCTCCCTCTCCGCGAATTATACCCGTTAGTACTGCCTCTCGCGACCCAGGATCATCAGCGACAGCGTCAAGGCTCGCCCCGCCTCCTCGAGCTTGTCCGCCGAGACCGTTGCCACCGTGTCAGCCGGTGTGCGAGATGTCGCCTCCCACCCCTCCCAGCTCAGCCCAACGTTCGACACGTCCTGTCCCTTCTCGCCCAGTTCCTTCTCCTCGAACACGATGCTGACATCGATAGGGTCGCTGCTTCGGCGTGTCTCCACGCCCACCTGGCGCGCGGCTCGCTCGAACAGCTCCGCCAGCCGCAGGCTACCTCCCGCCGAGATAGCCAACGCCTCCCCTTCCCCCCCGCCCAGACCTCGCAGATCCACCACTGCCTCAAGGTCGAAGTTGGATGAGAAGCCCCTCTTCGCCCTCAGGAACTCGAGTGGATCTGGTGGATAGACCCACTCACCACCCTTCAGGCCCTCGCCGCTGTAGGCCACAAAGAGGAACGTCCGGTACGGTTGGTAGCCGGATTCCTGCATCGCTCGCACAACCTCGAACATCACCGCCAGGGCCGAGCCGTTGTCGTTCGCCCCGGGGTATTGCGCCTCATCCGGCGTGGGCGGGGGCGCATCGTACTGCGCCATGACAAGGATCATCTCGTGGTCCAGCTTGGCCGTATCGGCCTGCGGTGCCCCCTCAATATGGGCCGCGCCGCCGGGTAGATGCGCTATAACCTGATGAACTGGCACCCGCTCCTCCACCCTGCCCTGCACCCCCATCTCGACTTGAACGCCGGTGAGGAACTCAAACACCTCGTTCGTGTCCAGATCCCCGTCGACCTCACGCAGCTGGGCCACCGTGTAGCCGGTATCTCCCAGCAGCCGATTGGCCACTTCCTCGCTGACCCACAGCATCGGCTTTCCCCACTGGCGCCGCCGCGTCGACAGTGTGTGCCGCCGCACAAGGTCGGTGCGATCCTCCGCAACGATGAGAATCCCCTCGCACTCCTTGTACCGGACGTGCTCTAAATCATCTTCGGAGAACAACAGAACGATGTCCCCGGCTGGATCCAGGGCATCCACAGCTTTGTAGGTGTGGAACAGGCTGCCAGCCTCGGTTAGCGGGCCCAGCATCAGGACGCGGACCTCGCCCTGTCCCTCGCCCTGGTTGTGCACAAAACTGGGGTACTCAACAAAATCACGACGGTACACCAGGGGCGCTCCGCCATCCTCCGGAGCCAGCTCTGGGATCGCCTCCAGCACCACGAAGGATCGCTCCTCCGTCTGGAAATACGTCATCTCCTCCCCTGCGGACTGCAGCCCAAGCGCCTTGAACTGCTCGGCAATGTGGAAGGCCGCCGCGTCGACGCCCGCCGTGCCCAGCGCTCGCCCCTCGAAGACGGGGCTAGCTAGCGCCTTCGCGTGCCCTAGCGCCCAGTCACCGTCGAATGCCCCAGCCTGATGGCGATAGAAGGCTGTTGCTCCTGTGTTCGTCCTCACCCAACTGAAGGCAATCACCGCCAGGACAGCCGCACCGACAGTGTAGCGATTCACCAGCCGGGTGATGCCAGCACCGATCGACGCCACCAGCCGACGGACGCCCTCGCCGAACAGATTGAACCCCAGGATGGCCACGAAGAAAGCCAGGGAGGGATAGAAAGCCATCCACGGGTAGGACAGGGTATAGCGGCGCACGTTGCTCAACAGCGCCCCCCACTCCGGCACGTCCGAGTAGTGGTAGGGAGGGGCCATCCACTGCAGGTCGGCAAAGGCACCGCCCCCGATGAAGATCCCCACGAACCCCAGCTCCCCCAGGAGCATCAACGCCGCCCCCATCTCCAGCGACGTGATAGAGATCAACGTCGACAACAGGTTCGGCAACACGTGGCTGATGATGATGCGCGGCACGGTCAATCCCAGCGCGACTGCACTCTCAATGTACAGCTTGGGCCGGATGCTGATCACCTCACCCCGCACAAACTGCATCACCTCACCCCACCCCACAAAACACAGCGCCACCACAAAGGGAGGAAACCCCTCCCTGATCCCAAGTGCCAGCACAAACGTCATCGCCAACAGCAGCGGAGGGAACGCCGCGATCGTCTCCGCAAGCCCCATCAACAGCCGATCGATCCAACCTCCACTCCACCACCCCGCTATCGCCCCCAGCACCAGGCCCACCGCCACCCGGGCCCCCACTACCAGAATCGCCAGCAGCAGCGTCTGCTGCGCCCCCGCCAACACCAAACTCATCATGTCCCGACCCAACACGTCCGTCCCCCAGGGATACACCCGGCTGGGCTCGAAAGGCGGCATGATCAACTCTCCGCCCTCGTAGGTCAGTCCCCGCGTGGTGTACGGGCTGTGCGGCGTCACTGCCGGTCCCATGATGAAGACCACGGCCAGCACCCCCAGCAGCATCCCTCCGATGACAAACGGCACATTCGTCACCGTCGCCCTCAGCCACGACCGGATCCGCTCCGCCCGGTACCTCGCCGACGACACCCCTGCAACCTCTCCCCGCGCCTCCAGCACCGCGCGGAACGGGCTCTCGGCTACCTCCCTCCGCCCCCTGAACAACCGCCTGATCGGGTTCTCCTCCCATAGATCCCAAACCGCCGTCACGATCGACCTCAGCCCGTCCAGGATCCCCTGCCGCTCCAACCGCGCCCCCTGCACCACCCCGTCCCGCAGCCGCGGATCGATCACCCGGTACATCGCATCCAACACCAGATTCACCACGATGAACAGCACACCCAGGCACAGCACCAGCACCACCGTCAGATTGTCGTCCTGTCGCGAAATCGACTTCAACAGCGTGAACCCAACCCCTGGCCACCCAAAGAAGAACTCCACCACCGGCAGACTGCTCAGCGAGAACCTCAGCGACATCCCTATCGTCGTCAGTATCGGGATGGCCGCATTCCGCATCACGTGCCTTCCCATCACCAACAGTTCTCGCAGCCCCTTGCTCCGCGCCGTCCGCACGAAGTCCTGACCCAGCACCTCCCCTATCGTCACGTACGTCACCCGGTAGATCTGCGCAATCGGCCGCGCCGCCAGCACCAACGCCGGCAGGACGATGTGCCTGTCCCATCCAAACCCACCCACCGGCAGCACCCGATATCCCAGCGCGCGGGTCATTCGAATCGCCCCCAACTGCAGCAACAGCGCTGCAAAGAAGCTCGGCACCGACACCCCGACAATCGAGACCAGCGTCGACATCAGCGCCGCCCCGGACCGCCGCCGCGTCGCCGCCCAGACCCCCAGCGGCACCGCCACCACACCGGCAAACGCCAGCGACACCGCCAGCAACCCTAGGCTCTTCTTCACAATCCCCGGCAACACGTCCGCCACCGTCACCGATGCCTGCGTAATGCTCGCCGCCGCCGAGCGGCCCAGCTCGCCCCGCGCCAGCCGGCCCACGTACTCCACCGTCTCAGTAACCGCAGCCCCAACTGCCGGGTAGAAGGCATCCCCCCGGGCCATGCTCAGACCCAGGTCGCTGAGGAAGATCAC
>JASFVG010000195.1:0-8604 GCA_050049955.1 Anaerolineae bacterium
CGGACCCCTGCCTTCTCCGGGTCTGCCGACTGCGGCGTGCTGACAAACCTGGGGTGTATCCAGGACACGAACCTGAGCTCGGCCGCCGGGAATCTTTCCGCTGCCTCGCTGATCACGGCTCGGCGACGGAATAGCGATTCGAACAGCGGCCAGGTCTGCACAACCTCGGGCTCGATCACACGCTCAAGAACCAGTTCGTAGACCTCCCCCTTCGTCCGCCCGGCAATTGGTTGCTCACTCTCCCACCGTCGGTACAAACCCTTGGACACATTGGCCTGCAGAACGGCCGCAAGGGTCTCTTTGGGAAGCGCCTCCAGTTCTCCCTCGGAGACGCTCTCGACGAAGAGATCGAGAGTGCCACTGTCAGCGCCCGGCATGAATCGTAATATAGGCTTGCTGGGCCAGGCTGGGTCTACGTCTGCCCAGGTCTCGGACTCTGTGAAGATCAGCCGGAGTTGCTCCGTGGTCACTTCGGACAGGAAGGGGTTCTCCCGGCTCACAACGATGGCCACCGCGTCCGCCGTCGGCGCATCACCATCCACAATCAGGAACCTCAACTCTTCGGCGTACCGCTGGTAGTTCGCGTACCCGAAGAAACCGATGGCATTGGGGCGGGCTGCCACCTCCCGCGCCAGCTCTGCATCGTCCTCGCAAGAGAGTGAACGCGCGGCCGAGAGCATCTGCTCTTTCTCCAGTGCCAGGACAACATCCTCGGGCTCCACAGTGTTCTGGATCGCTGTGAAGCCAAGGGCGCCGTTGAGGATGTTCAGCAGAAGCGCGGCGAGCGCGATGACCCCCACAACGGTGGAAGCCTGAAACATTGCCCTCCAAACGCGGCCCGTTCTGTGTCGGGCACCAAGGCTCCCCCTGAACTCGGCACCCTGAGCCAGCCCGGTCTTCTCTCGCTCAGCACTCACTCATACACCTCCCGGTACCGTCGCACGACCCGCTGGCTTATGAAGTTCAGCGTCAACGTCACGAAAAAAAGCATCAGGCCGATGGCGAAGATGCTGTTGTAGTCGATCGAGTCATAGCTCAGGTCGCCGCCACTTATGCGCACGATGTGGCCCGTCATCGTTTCGGCCGACTTGAACGGGTTGAATGTGAACTTGGAACCAGCTCCGGCTGCAATGGCCACAATCATCGTCTCACCGATGGCACGTGAGATGGCCACGATAAACGCAGCAGTGATACCGGATAGCGCCGCAGGGACGACTACCTTGATCGCCGTTTCCAGCTTCGTCGCTCCAAGTCCGTAGGCAGCTTGCCGAAGCGAGCGGGGTACGGCACTGAGCGCATCCTCGCTCATAGAGCTAACCATGGGAATGATTAGGATACCGATGACTACCCCAGCTGAAGCGGTGTTGTAGATCTCCACGGTACCTACCCCGAAGATCTGGCGCAGCAGCTGCGTCATGAACGTCAGAGCGAAGTACCCGTATACCACGGTCGGTATGCCCGCCAGGACCTCCAGGACCGGCTTCAGGATGCTACGGGCGCGATCCGAGGCATACTCACTCAAATAGATCGCCGTGCCTAGCCCCACGGGCAGGGCCACCAGCATCGCGAACACGCTGGTCACCAGTGTCGCGTTGACCAGCGGTAGGATGCCAAACTCGCCGATCTGTGGGTTCCATCTCGTGTGCGTGAAGAACTCGATCAGCGAAACACGGTTCGACGCCACAACGTCCATTCCAGCGCTGTGCGGTGCAGCGTCGGTTCCCTGCACCTCCCGCTGAACCGTGACAGCCACTCCATCGACAGCGACGACCGCCATGATCTCGTCGCTGATCCGTATGACGTCACCCTCCCGTAACGCTCGTCCCGTACCGCTCAAGGCGAAGGTCGTCTGCTGAGCATCGATATCAACCGCCAGGGGGTTGTTCACGTCCTCCCAAAGCTGCCGGGTGAAGAAGCTCAGCGACTCCTTGCTAAGCTCGTAGATGATCCCGATGGTGGTCAAGATAGAGATCCCAGCACACAGGAACAGGAAGCCATAGATCAGGCTTTCCCGGATCTGTCTGCGGCGGCGGACATCAATCCGTATGTCTATCGCCCCGCTCCCCGCCCGCACTATCTTCTGCTTCTGCATACCGCGCCCTCCTTGCAGATCGCAAGTCCCTGGCACGCCAAAAAGGTGTGGGTGCGGGGGTCTCCCCCCGGCCCACACCATTTGCTGCCAGCTGGTCCGCTTGCGCAGGCTACTGGCCCATCGCCTCCACCCAGGCCTGTCTGGCAGCGTCCAGTGCCTCGTCGCTCGCCGGGAAGTAGCCCACGTCCACCACTTCCTCGTTCACATAGGTCAGGTAGAAGTTGATGAACGACCCCACCTGTGGCTTCTCCTGCATAATGCCGGCCGTGGAGTAGATGAACAGCGGGCGAGCCAGCGGGTAGGTTGCACTGTCCACCGTCTCCGCTGTCGGCTCCACACCTTCGATCGACAACACCCTCAATACGTCCGTGTTCTCCGCATAGTAAGCGTAGCCAAAGAAGCCAATCGCATACGGGCTGCCCAACACGCCCTGCACCAGCACGTTGTCGTCCTCGCTCAACTGCGTGTTCGCCGCGCTCAGGATCGGGGTCTCGTCCTTGTCGAAGACCTCTTCGACAAAGAAGTCGAACGTCCCACTATCCGTGCCCGGAATGAACCGCAGAATCTCCCCGTCCGGCCACTCCGCGTTCACGTCCGACCACGTCTCCGCCGACGACGAGAAGATCGCCGCCAGCTCATCGAAGCTCGCGTCATCAATGAAGTCGTTCTCCTGGCTCACCACCACTGCCAGCGCGTCCGTGCCAACACGGAACTCGATCGGCTCTCGACCGATCTCCTGGCAGGACTCCACCTCCGAGTCCTTGATGCCCCGGCTTGCGTTCGAGATGTCCGTCTCACCCTCCACACAGAAGCGCTCAAAGCCTGCTCCGCTACCAATGCTATCCACCGTCACGTTCCCCGAATAACCCTCATCCTGGAACCGCTCGGCCAGCCGTTCCGACAACGGGAACACTGTCGAACTCCCCGCTGTCACGATATCCCCCGTCACCTCCAGCGGGTTGACCTCAGGTAGCCCGAAGGTTCCCTCGCTGGGTTCGGCGGGCTCTGCCACCGGCACTGCGGTGGACGCCGCCGGTGCCTCCTCGGGAGTCGCCTGCCCGCACCCCACAACGGTGAGCAGCAGCGAAGCCGCGAGCAGGCCTGCCATGATGAGACCTAGGTTCTTGCGAATGTCAGACATTTGCGTTTCTTCTCCTTTAGTTTCTTGGTGACTAGATTCTCTGTCCCTCTCCTGTCAGGAGACCACTGCCAGGTCCTGTTCCGCCGCAAGCTGCTGGATCCTTGGGCCCTGGGGACGCTGACCGGACCGGACTGGTTCTCATTGGAGAGGATAATGTGATACGTCTTGCTGTTGTCAGTCTATCTGGTCCCCCTCCAGCGTGGCCGAATGGTCGCGGACTGGTCAATCTCCCAGCACTCACTGGCAAGCTGCTCCAGGCGGGTACAGGCGATATAGTGAGATCCAAGCTGGACCACCGAGCACCCCGAGTCCGCGCGCGCCTGTGCAGCTCGGGCAAACCCGGGCAACCAGCCGGGTGGGTACCCATGCTGCTGAACGTACGTTGATATCTGCGCCCATTCACAGAGCGCATTGTAGCACGCGGTTCTTAAGGGGGTTTTGGGAAGCGTTTAAGGGGGTGTTACTGACGTGTTAATGCTACGTTAACTCTGGAAGAGCAATGGTGAACGTCGATCCCTTTCCTTCGAGACTATCCGCCCAGATGTGGCCGTTGTGGGCCTGGACGATGTGCTTGGCGATGGCTAGCCCAAGACCAGTGCCGCCGCCGCTCCGCGCCCGGTCGGCCTTGTAGAACCGCTCGAACACGCGCGCGATATCGCTCGCGGGGATCCCGACACCTGTGTCGGTCACCGTGACCTTCACCCATTCGCCCGGATCTAGGGCTACCGACTCCGGGACGCCCGAGTCCGATGCTGTCCGCTCCCCGCCTGGCATATGCAAACTCCTGGCGGTCACGCGGATGCTACCGCCTGGCGGGGTGAACTTGATCGCATTGTGTATCACATTGGTCACGGCCTGCTGCAACCTCTCTGTATCGGCCATCACTCGCGGAAGCCCATCGGGGATGTCCAGGCTGAGCTCGAGCTTCGCCCTCTCCGCCTGAGGCCGTAGGCGCTCAACTGGTGGGACTACGAAATCGGTTGCGCTGACCGACTCCAGTCGAATCGGGGCCCGTCCCGACTCGATTCGGGATAGCTGGAGCAGTTCCTGCACCATCTGCGTCAGTGCGTCCACTTCGGTGTCCATGCGATCCAGGAATCGCTGAGCCGCGGGGGGATCCTGGAGCGCGCCGTCTCTGAACGTGTCGACCAGCGCCTTGAGGGAAGCCATCGGCGTCCGCAGCTCGTGGGAGATGTTGCTGATGAAGTCACGCCGCACGGTCTCCAGGCGCCGTACCTGCGTGAGGTTCTGGAGAATGATTAGGCAGGCACGCTCGTCCCCGTTCTGCAACGGCGTCACGACGGTCTGAAGGAACGCATCTTGGTGATCCATCTCGACGGGCTGCACTTGCTCCTCGCGAGTCGCGTGGCACTGCCGCCAGAGCTCCACCATCCGATGATCCCGCGCCACCTGCGCGAATGACCGGCCAAGGGCTTTCTCCTCTGATGTGCCCAGTATGGCTTCCGCTGCTGGGTTGATCAAGCGTACAAGGCCCTGCCCATCGGTGATCAGCACCCCGTCGGCCATGTTGTCGAGCACGGCTGCCAACTGAGCCTGCCGCTCGGTCAGCGACTGGATGGTCGTACGCAGGCGACCGGCCATCTGATTGAAGGATCGCGTCAGATCGCCGATTTCATCCTGAGTGGTGGAGAGCAGCCGGGCTTCAAGATCGCCTGCCGCGAAGCGGTGGACGACATCCGTCAGATGCCTGACGGGACTAGCGATGCGCTCAGCGATGAGAAGGGCCAGAACCGCCGCGGCAAGCGCCGCGACGCAGGCAGCCACGATGACCGCGCGGCGAAGCCGGCCCACCTGAGCTTCTACCAGGCTCACGGGAAGGGCAACGCGCACATAGCCGTCCAACCCCGGATCCGACCTGACCGCGAGGGCTGCGTACATCATTTCGTAGCCCATCGTCCTGCTGAAACGCGTGGCGGCGCCCTGCCCGACGCTCAGGGCGTCTTGGACCTCCGGGCGGGTAAGATGGTTGTCCATCTCGCTCCGAATGGCGTGCGACTCGCCCAGCACGACGCCGTCACTGTCTATGAACGTGACCCTGGCATCAAGGAGATCTGCATAGCGCTGTGCCAGCCCATCGAACCTGTCACCTCCTTTGTTCCACCCAGGCTCGGCCTTGACGGCATCGGCAATGAGCAGGGCCTCCGCGACGAGCTGCGCTTCGAGATCCGAGAGGTGCGACTGCCGGACGAGGCCCGAGAGATAGATGGCCAAGCCCCCCATCGCCAACAGGATGAGGAGCAGATACGGCAGGGCTATACGCCAGCTCAGTCTACGAACCATGATACCAATCCCGTCCCGGAGATGGCAACTACGGATGGATCAGGATGGGGGCCACGCTATCCCTCAAACCGGTATCCGACACCGCGAACGGTGATGATCCGGGTGGGTTGCCTGGGATTCGGCTCGATCTTCTCGCGGAGCCAGTGGATGTGCACGTCGACGGTTCGTGTGCCGCCGCCGTAGTCCCATCCCCACACCCTGTCCAGGATAAGGTCACGGGAGAGCACCATGCCGCGATGGCGCGCCAAGAAGACAAGGAGTTCGTACTCTCTGGGCTTCAGGTCGAGGCTAACCCCGTCCCGCTGGACCTCTCGACGAGACACGTCGATGGTCACGTCTCCGAGGACCAGGCGTTGAGCCTCTGCCGTCTCGCGCTCCGCAGAGAGTTCCTCTCGAATGAGTCGCTCCCGTCGGAGTAACGCCTTGACGCGAGCGAGTAACTCACGCATGCTGAAAGGCTTCGTTATGTAGTCGTCGGCCCCCACCTCAAGCCCGACGATCTTGTCGACCTCCTCATCACGAGCCGTAAGCATGAGGATGGGCACGTTCATCTCCTGGCGCAAGATACGGCAGACCTCAATGCCGTCGATTCCGGGCAGCATGAGATCGAGCACAATCACATCAGGTCTCTCTGCCCTGGCGACCTCCAAGGCCTCGCGGCCATCCATCGCCGTGAGGACCTCGTAGTCTTGGCGGGATAGGTTATACTCAAGGGTTTCCACCAGGGTGGGTTCGTCTTCTACAACCAGTACTTTCTCAGTCATCAGGGTCAAACCGTCAGTTTTCGACCGATCGAATCGTCGACCTACACATCTGACGCAAGTATAGCTCAAGGCGGTGCGCGAGTCAACGCTGGCTGTGCGGTGTCCAGGACATAATACACAGTCCATGGCTTTCGCGTACGATGGGTAGATCAGACCGTCGCGCGACGACTAGAGGGCTCCACCGTAAGGCGGAGACTGAGGTGGGTCAAGAGAGAGCGATGGTCTTCGTCCATAGAGCGCAGCCATGCCGCCCTGGAGGTCCCTAGGAGCGGAGGCTGACTCGGAGCTTCCCGGTGTATCCCCGCCAGACAACAGAAAACCCACCCCTGAGCCGCCAAGACGGCTTCGGGTGGGCCCGAGTACCCTCGGCAGGAGTTGAACCTGCAGCCTTCTGGTCCGCAACCTCAATCCTGTGCGGGTACCTACAGCGACCAACATAAGACCGTTAAGGGTACACCTGCGCTTTACCCTTCGCTCTCCAGTTGAATGAGTCTGGTGCCGCCTACGCTGGAACCTAGACTTCCCCCGATCGTAGGACTTGTACACCTGGTTGCTGACCTTGACAGAGGCCGAGATTGGTGGGAAGCTCAGCTTCGGACTGACTGGCGGCTGTCGCCTCCCACGACTTGGCATCCGTCGCCGATAGTTCCACTCGCAGCGTCACCCTTACAGGCGGCCTATCCCAGCCGAAGACCATTGGCCCGTTCACTGACAGAAACTGAGGCCGGCTACTATTGCCGCACAACTGCCCCGCCATGCAGGCCTGCCTCGCCTCCACTTGTCTAGCAACGCCATCTGGTACCTGGCGCTGGTCCCGACAGTCTCCATCAGGGTACCGAGTTCTCGCACAGCCTGTCGAGTTGTCAGGCCGCTCACGAACCGCCTAGTGTTGCGCCTGGTACTCCTGCACCGTCTCCCAGGCAATGCGTTGTAGGAAAGCTGCCTCGTCTTCGGTCACACCCGGGTCCTCTGAAGGCAGATAGGCTAGACCGACCGGGCTCTCTCCAAGGACCGCTGCATAGATGACACTGACTGCAAGATAGCTTCCGCGGATGCTTGGATGTGTGTTGTCTGTGTCGTACATGTCCAGGTCTGAGCGTTCTTCCATCGCACGCTGCCAGGCGAAGCCGACGGGTGCAACATCCACGCCAAGCTCCGTCGCAATATCACCATACGCCTGAGCAATCTCTTCCACTGTAAGCCCCACGCGCGACCATGTCATGAACAGCACAGGTTCAGCCCCTGTATCCCTGATCTCTTCGACGAACAAGCGTGTGTACTCGTGGAACGTATCCACATCGGTCCAAGGGAGGGCGTCCTGCAATACGACCACGTCGTAGCGACCTTCGCCAATCATTTCACGCGCCTCGGTGTATTCCCACATAGTCTTCAACGGCGCCCCGGACCTGACAACCGAGTCCGCTTGGATGACCAGTGGTGGATGGGCAGAACCCGCCAACTGCACTATGTGGTGCTCAAGGCCACCGTTCCAGTAGGTAAGACTATTGCCGACAAACAGAATCTTGTCCGGCGGTTCCGGCACTGGCACCATATCTGAGGCTGGATTCCCACAAGCTGATGTCACAAGAATCAGCACAACCAGTGTGAGGACTGAGTAGCGACGGCAAGTATTCCTGTAAGAGTTCATCAGCTTCCTCCTTTGTTGGATAGGCAGTCTGAGCTTTGGCCGTGCAGCGAGATGTCGAGCGCCCGCGGCCAGTTGCTCTGCCGCAGTTCTCCTGGATCCGAGCCCAGTAGGCATCATTTGCCGACCTACCAGTGCGTAGGATTACTCGATCGCACGTTGCAGAAAACCTCTCTGGAGATCCAGCCTTCTGGTTGTCCCTCACGCGTTCTGTCGGTACAGCGCGCCTATCGCCGCAGAGAAACGACAGTGAACTCCTCTCAAGCAGTATACACCAACCCACCGGAAGCGCCAAAACTGATCGCGGGGAACAGTGGGGAAGACCTCACCTACCCGACCGTGGCGCGGAACGTCGCGGTGTCGAGGCAGAATCAGGCGCATAGCCCGCTACTGTCTCTGCACTTGAAGGTGCGAGTATGAGGCCCTGAGATGCCCGTGGGATTGGAGCGAGGTGTGTCTCCGATTGCAGAGGCAGTGACCAGCTTGCCTCTCTGCGACATAGAGAAACCCACCCGGAGACGGGTGGGTTTGAGTACCCTCGGCAGAATTCGAATCTGCAGCCTTCTGGTCCGCAACCTCAATGCTACACGGGTACCTACGGCGACCAGCGAGAGACCGTTAAGGGTGCACCGACGCTATACCCTTCGCTCCCCGGTTGAAT
>JASFVG010000196.1:0-8580 GCA_050049955.1 Anaerolineae bacterium
CCGGGAGATTACCGGTTTGATAGGCGGGAGGTGTAAGCGCAGCAATGCGTTCAGCTGACCCGTACTAACGGTCGAGGGCTTAATAAGTGATGCGGAGAACTTGGAGTTTTCGTTCTATTCAGTTGACAATCGAATAACGGCTAATCAAGAAGTCTCTTGGTGATTCTAGCGGCGGGGGTACACCCGGTCCCATCCCGAACCCGGAAGTTAAGCCCGCCAGCGCCGATGGTACTAGAGGGGCGGCCCTCTGGGAGAGTAGGTCATTGCCAAGGGACTTCTTGTTTGTGGTCTCCCGGCTTGTGCCACCTCCTACGTCCCAACTCAGTAGGAGAATGGAACTCGGGTGCCACACTGTCGGTGGTGGCCGCCGCGTTGTCCACCCCGACCCCATCGCTTCGTTAGACGCCGGCGCCCTGCCAGTCCCCCGGGTACGCCAAAATCACCCTCCGTGCGACCACCATCCGTAGGGACGGCGATAGGGTGATTTCCCTTCGACTATCTGCCTGTCAGTTCATCGCCGCAGCGAAAACTGGCAGGTTGTCTCGTACTGCGTAGTGGACCTCTGTGCTAGAGAGCACCGGCGCCGCACCGGGCCCGGTGATGGCTCCGTTACCGCTTGTTCCAGGCCGCGGAGTTGCTCCCAAGCGCGAGCTAGGCTTCTTCGTCTGCCTCGACTGATTCCTGCTTCTTCTTCTCTTCGCCGTCCCCGGCAAGACCCTGGCGGAACTCCCGGATCCCTGAGCCAAGCTCTCGACCGATCTTCGAAACGCGCCCCACACCGAAGAGCAGCAGCACCACTGCTAGTATCAGGAGCAGTTCAGGCACCCCAAGCTGTGCAAACATTTCGTTCCTCCTTCTGGAATCAGATGTCGTGAGATTATAGCATGCCTGACTGGGTACAACAAGTAGTGTTCGCCCGGTCCGCGGTCTCGCCTGCCAGGCACTTGCGCTATCGCGTCCTCAATGCTAGACTACCAACGACGGTCAAGGCATATACGGGAGGCACTCATGACTTCTCAGGCGCTGTACCGCAAGTGGCGACCGCAGACTTTCAACCAGATCGTGGGCCAGGAGCACGTTGTTCGAACGTTGCGAAATGCCCTTTCCTCCGGCCGGGTTCACCATGCCTATCTCTTCGCGGGGCCGCGGGGTACTGGCAAGACGAGCACGGCGCGCCTGTTGGCCAAGGCCGTGAACTGCCTTGCTCCGGAGGAAGACCGCCCGTGCAATGAATGCCGAATCTGCGTGGCAGTGAATGAGGGTCGTCTGCTCGATCTGATCGAGATCGATGCCGCCTCCCACACCGGTGTGGACGACGTCCGAGAGCTGAGGGAGAGGGTCGGCTTCCGGCCCAATGAGGCGCGCTACAAGGTGTATGTGGTGGACGAAGTACACATGCTTTCGAACGCCGCCTTCAACGCGTTGCTCAAGACGTTGGAGGAGCCGCCCGAGCACGCCATCTTTGTGCTGGCCACTACTGAGCCGCACAAGATTCTCCCCACGGTCCTCTCCCGCTGTCAGCGGCTCGATTTCCGTCGCATCTCCGTCCGCGCGATGGTCGATCGCCTGAGGTGGCTCACCGAGCAGGAGGGCATCCAGGCTGAGATGCCAGCCCTGGAGCTGATTGCGCGGCAGGCGACGGGCAGCATGCGCGACGCTGAGAGCCTCTTGGAGACGCTCGCTTCCTACAATGATCAGGGCATCACCGTCGACGAGATGCGTGCTGCCCTCGGAATTGGTGCTAGCGAGGTAGTCATACAGATCACCGACGCGCTGGCGGCCCGGGATGTGTCCGAAGGACTCGGGGTGATCAACACGGCCTTGGACGAGGGCACCGATCCCCGCCGGCTAGCGCGACAGATCGTCGAGCACCTGAGGGAGCTGTTGTTGATCGGCCTGGATTCTGGCGTTGTGCTCCCGCACGTTCTGGAGGAGTCGCTCCCCAGGCTGGAGGAGCAAGCGTCTGCCTTTACGCGGCGTGAGCTTGTTGCAGCTGTTCATCTCTTCAACCGTGCCGCTCGCGAGGCCAGAGGGGGCTGGCAACCCCAGCTCCCCCTTGAGATGGCCTTCGTTGAAGCTCTGCTTCCGCCTGGCTGCTCCGGGGACAACGATAAGGATCCACGGCCGAGCGCGGGGGATGCTTCATCGGCTCGGCGTCGGACTGCCGATTCTGGCAGCAGAGGCACGTTGACCGGCGCGGCGCAGCAAACGGGGCTTGATGGCCCCCCCACGCAGGGCGGTAGGGCGCCTGGGGTCGAGGGGCTCACGGTACAGCCGGGTGAGGTGCATGAGCCAGCAGCGACCTACGGGTTCGAATCCGAAGCCGATGTCCCGCTCTCGCTGGCGACGGTTGTTGAGCACTGGCCGCATTTCTTGAACGCGCTGCGTCCTCAGGATCTGAAGCTGGAGGCTTTGATGCGGTCCTGCGAGCCGGTACGGGTCGAGACGGATGTCATTGTCCTGAGCTTTGCACACAAGTTCCATCGGAACAAGGTCGAAGAGGACCGCCAGCGGTGCCTCGTCGAGCAGGCGCTGAGCGATCTCTTCGGTCAGCGGCTGCGCGTGCGGTGCGTTATGGAACAGCCTCAAGACAGGCTGCAGGCGCGGGAAACCGATCAGGCGGATGCGACAGCCCCGCCAGGCGTCATTGGGGATTCCTTGGATCCTTTGGTGCAGATGGCGGTGGACGAGCTCGGAGCTGAAGTCGTAAGCTGCTAGGGCCGCGCTTCTGGTCGTGAAGTAGGCTGTCCCAAGTGTCAGTTCCGCAGTCGTCGCGGGACGCGAAATCGAGATGTAGGGAGGTTGCGTTGGCAAAGAGGCAGAGTCGGAATGTCAGTCCCTTCGATTCACGCAAGAGCATATCGCGAGGGGGATCGAAATCGCCGGGAGGTTCGAGGAAGATGCTGCAGGAGCTGCAGAGCCTCCAGCAGGAGATGCTCGAAGCCCAGGCGGAGATTGCCGAGCTGACCTTCAGCGCGACCGCGGGAGGGGGGATCGTGACCGCCGTCGTCAGCGGCGATCGGCAACTGAGGGAGCTCACCATCGAACCCGAGGTCGTGGATCCCGAAGAGGTCGAGATGTTGCAGGACCTTATTGTCGCGGCCGTCAATCAGGCATTGGAGCAGATCGATCAAGCCGCAGCTGACCGAATGGCAAGCTTCACTGGCGGCCTAGGTCCCGTCCAGGACCTGCTCTAGGGGATTCACGGTGACCCGCCATTCCACTTCTATCCCACCGTCTGTGACACGTCTCATTGAGGAGCTTTCGGAGCTACCAGGGGTCGGCCGCAAGACCGCGGCGCGGCTCACCTACTTCTTGCTCCGAGGCCGGTCTGACCTGGCCATCCGATTGTCTGAGGCTCTCAGAGACCTCAGTGAGCAGACGCGCTTCTGCTCCATCTGCTACAACATCACCGAGGAGGATCCATGTCCCGTGTGTGCAGACCAGGGACGCGATCACGGCACCATCTGCGTTGTTGAGGAGCCCCTCGATGTTCTGGCGATTGAGCAGGCCGAGGTATACGACGGGGTCTACCACGTGCTGCACGGCGTGCTTGCTCCGTCACAGGGGATGTTTGTAGAGGACCTCCGCATTGGCGAGCTGATGGCCCGCGTCCGCACAGGGGACATCAAGGAGATCATCCTGGCCACCAACCCCACCAGCGAGGGCGATTGGACATCGTCCTACCTGCTCAGCCAGCTGGAATCACTGGACGTCCACGTCACGCGCCTGGGACGCGGGCTTCCGATGGGAGGGGATTTGGAGTACGCCGACGCGGTCACGCTAACCCGTGCCCTGGAACGTCGAGAGGAGGTATAGCGTCCTGCGGACGCCCCTCCTTCCCAGGTAGCGTGATGATGCAATTGAGGCGGTGGTCGCGACTTAGGTCGTTGGCGAGCTGCTGTGGTGGTGCTTCCGCACGTCGCCTATACCCCAAACTGAATCCGGGCAGAGATCTGCCATCTTAGGAACGACTTGAGTCGTTGAACAGGAGCCAGCGGGCGGAGACCACGCATCGGCCCCTGGTGTAGCACGAGCCCTACGCCAGCCAATCTGGCTTGGACGGACGCGCCCCGCCACAAGACGGGCACTGCACGACACCAGCTTCCTCCTCAGCGTACGCTCGCCCGCACCATTCGCAGTGCGTCCACGCCCGCTCCGCAGCCTCACGCTTCCGCCTGAGCGCCAGTCTCCAGGCCCTTTCCTCGAGGTAGGTCTCCTCGGCCGCGCCGCCCACGCGATCGATCACCATCCAGACCTGCCGCGGCAGGCTCAGGTCCTGGATGCCCTCCGCCACCTCCTCGATCCCCTCGACCAGGCTTCCTGCCGCATCGAGCACACCGGGAAGACCACGCCGCCTGCGGAGAAGCCGCTGGCTTCCCCGCAAAGCACTTCTGCCGATGGAGCCGATGCTTCCTCGCTTCAGGTCCGGGCTCAGGTCGCTCATCGCCACGGTCAGCGTTTCGTCGGTCTCAATCAGCGTGACGGTCAACGCCGGCGAGAACCGCGGCTGTTGCTCCTGACGGTGGAGAATCCTCACCGTAGTTGCCTGTTCCGTCTCGCTAGTCAACACTCGGGTGTCGTCGCTCGCTAGCTCCGAACCCAAGGCGTTCGCGATCGTCGAGGCTTTGCATCCCTGAAAGATGACGGGGTTGGCGTGCCCCTCCACAACGCCAGCCAGGACACCGGCCCCCAAGCCCAACTGGGTCAGGATGTCGTCGGCCGGGCCCGGAACCGCGCGGTCGGAGGCGGGCCGAGGTTCAAAGGTAAACCCCTCCTCAAGTCGCTTCCGTTCCGCCTCTAGCCATTCGTCGGTGCTCTGCCTCTTCCTCTGCGCTTCATCTGCCATACCGTGCTCTCCTAGACCGCAAAAAGGATGCATTCACCGATGGGTGCGCATCTCCGTAGCCCAATGCCTTCACGAGGCGCTCAGCAACCCTGCTTCGCGTTCCACCGCTCCTTGAGCAGCTCGTATTCTAGCACAGGTCGCCGGTAGCTTCAAACGCTGCAGGTTGACCTGTCACACGAGGTCCACTATACTTCTGCTGTACGGCGCCACCCTTGACCCGTCGGACAGCGCTATGACTCTCGTCTACCTTGCAGCCGCCTGGACCGCCGGCATTCTGCTCTCACGAGCGATCCATCCCCCGTGGCAGATCATCCCGCCGTTTGCCCTGCTGTCGCTCCTTGTTCTGGTCCTTTGGCCCGACGACCGCCGCGTCCGTATGGCGGCGCTGTGTGTCCTCGTGCTTGTCCTCGGGGTGGGTCGCTTCCTCCTCGCCATTCCCCGCTTCGGTGAGGGCTCGCTCGCGACCTACAATGGGGTAGGGTGGGTGACCGTCGATGGCGTTGTGGTTGGCGAGCCAGACGAGCGCGACAACCACACGGGCCTGCGTCTCCGCTCCGGGCGCGTTGAGCTGCCCGACGGCACGGAGCGCCAGGTCGCCGGGCTGGTCCTCGTGCGGACTGGTCGCTACCCCCGGCGCCGCTACGGCGACAGCCTCCGCGTCCAGGGCTTTCTTGATACCCCGCCCGTGTTCGAAGGCTTCTCCTACCGTGACTACCTTGCCCGCAGCGGTGTTCATTCCATCATCTCCCCCGCCCAGGTCCATCTGCTCGCAGAGAACCAAGCTAATCCGCTATGGTACCATCTGTACGCCTTCAAACGCCGTGCTCAGGAAACCGTTGCCGCCATCCTTCCCGAGCCCCAGGCCGCCCTGTTGACGGGCATTCTCCTCGGCGTGGAGACTGGCATTCCTCGGGATCTGAAGGACGATTTCGAGGCCACAGGTACGACGCACATCATCGCCATCTCCGGTTTCAATATGACAATAGTGTCGGGCATCTTTGCCGGCGTTGCGGTGCGCTTTCTCCGTCGTCGCCTTGCCCTATGGGTGGCCATCGCTGGCGTGGCGCTGTACGCTCTCTTCGTCGGAGCGTCCCCCTCCGTTGTGCGGGCCGCCCTCATGGGACTGCTGTACCTTCTTGGGCGGTTCCTGGGAAGGGAGAGCTATGCGCCTGTTTCCCTGGCCGCCGCCGCATTCGTCATGACCTTGGGCAACCCCAATATCCTCTGGGACGTTGGCTTCCAGCTCAGTTTCGCCTCCACCGCAGGGCTGATGCTCTACGCACAGCCGCTCACGGAATGGTTGGCGCAGACGCTCGAGCGCGTTGCGTCGGCGGAGCGGGCTCAATACATCGTGGCGCTGATCGGCGAACCTCTCGTGGTCACGGTTGCCGCGCAGCTAGCCACGTTGCCCATTCTCCTTGACGCCTTCGGGCGCCTGTCGGTAGCCACGCTGCTCGGCAATGCCCTGATCCTGAGCGTGCAACCTGCGGTCATGATCTGCGGTGGAATCGCGACCCTTGTTGGCCTCGTTGTCCCGGCGCTGGGAAGGGTTGCCGCGTGGGTGGCCTGGGTCCCCCTGACCTACACCATTGAGGCGGTGCGGCTCGCCGCCCAGATTCCGCGTGCCTCGGTTCCGGTCCAGACGGAGTCCTGGATGGTCTGGGTTTATTATGGCTTGCTCCTGGGGCTCACCTGGTGGTTCCACAACTCCCGGGAACGTCGCCGAGAGCTATGGCGTGGGCTGCGTGACTGGCTCGCATCGAACCTGAGAACGAGGCTGCTCGTCGGCGCGTCGGCCGTTCTGCTGGTGCTGACCCTCTCTGCCTGGCGGAGCCTGCCGGATGGAAGGCTGCACGTCTTCTTCCTCGATGTCGGCCAGGGCGATGCTATCTTCGTCCAGACGCCCTCGGGGCGCCAGGCGCTCATCGACGGTGGCCCCAGCCCCAGCGTGCTTCTATCCCAGCTCGGGAGGTGCATGCCTTTCTGGGACCGCACCCTCGACCTGGTGGTCCTCACCCATCCTGACGAAGACCACATAAGCGGGTTGGTACCGGCGTTGGAGCGCTACCAGGTCGACACCGTCGTCTGGCGGGAAGTGGGGTGCCAGGACCCGATATGTGACCGCTGGCGCCAGCTGATGGGGGAGGTCGGGGCAACGGTCTACAGCGGCGAGGCTGGCCTCGCGGTCGAACTGGATCGGGGGCTCCGGATGGAGGTGCTCCACCCAGGGCCGGAGCTCCTGACCACCGATGGCTACAACGACAACTCCATCGTGACGCGGCTGAGCTACGGCGCGGCCTCGGTGCTCCTCACGGGAGACATCACCGCGCAGGCCGAAGCGGTGCTGCTGGCGAGCGGTTCGCCGCTGCGAAGCACAGTGCTAAAGGCTGGGCATCACGGGGGCTGCACCTCGACGACGGTGCCGTTCCTAGGGGCCGTCGACCCGGAGCTGGCAGTGATCAGCGTGGGAGGGGACAACGACTACGGTCATCCTTGCGACGACGTGATCGAGCGGCTGAGCGGAAGGGTAGTGTACCGGACCGACGAGCACGGCACCGTGGAGGTGGTCAGCGACGGCGCCCGGGTCTGGGTCTACACGGGGCGATAGAACCAACGTGGACCAGCTACGGCTTGTGGGCGTCTGCGGGCTTACGCCCCTGTCGCTCCCTGATCCACGGTTGGCTGCCGCCTGGCTTGAACGCTAGCTCGTGGGTGGGCAGGCGTCGGCTCACTCATCCAGTCGTACAAACCTGAAGACCCCCAGAGGTCGTGCCTGACCATCCACCAGCACCGGTCCCTCTTCTATCCGGTAAACCGTCCCCGTCTCCTCGGTAGGTTCGTTGGGCGACGTGTAGCTCACTCCGCTATCGGTGCCGGCATCGTACGCGTACAGATCAACCACCAGCTCATCGATCCACCCGTCGTCGCCCAGCAGCCTAGTCCCAGCCACTCCCACAAACCAGTCCGGGCTTGGGGCAATCATGCTGACGACCGACACGAGCGGGCAGCTGAGACTCGCTGTAAAGTCGACGCCCACCGAGCCGGGCGATACCGCGATTCCCCCCCCGGAGATCAGCTCGCAAGCTTCACCGGAGGCGATGAGCGCTTCGATCTCAGTATTGAGGGGGCTCTTCCCGCCTGTCTCGGCCATATTCTTGATCCCCGCGGTAGCTGATTGTCCCTCCTGCCAGAGCCGGACTGCAACGGAATGGGTCGCCCCGATCAGGCCCGAGAAGTGTGGGTTGGGCGGGAACTCGACTGGATGCGTCGCCTCACTCCACGTCGCCTCGAACGTCAGCTGGTACTGCGCCGCTTCCTCCGGCGTCGCAGTCGGCTCCGCCGTGGGCGTGGGTTCCGTCGTTGGCGTCGGCTCCTCCGTAGGCGCGACCGTTGCCGTTGTCTCAACTTCTGGCGCCGGCTGGGCCGTGGCTGTAGGCGCGACCGCCGCCGTGGGCTCTACCGGTGCAGGAGTCGCAGTCGGCGTAGTGGTCGCGGGGACACATGCACCGCACACCGCAACAAGAGCGAGTGACAGTGTTCCCATCCGCCGAATCGAGAGCTTTCCGTCCATTCCAACCTCCATCCACCGGGCTTCTGCGAGCGTAGGGCATGCGGTGCGGTATGGAGTTACCTGTACTGACCCCCAAAAACTGGACAGGTCCGATAGTTCACATAGACTCTGTCCGAAGGGGGAAACAGAATGGCAAAGCGACGGAGATTCACACCCGAGT
>JASFVG010000197.1:0-8564 GCA_050049955.1 Anaerolineae bacterium
GACTGCTAACGAGACAACCATCGACTGTGGCGTCTCCCGCTCGGCATTCTCTTTGCTAGGGCACGCTGACGACGGTCACGTCAGTGGGCAGCGCTGGCACGACCTCGAGGTTGCTGCGGTAGACCTGAGCGGTCCCGACCACGCGTACGCGGCTGCCTGGCGTGCCCAGCGCGGTGTTCCCATCGATCCGATCGAGCACATTGCGCCAGACTAAGACAAGGATCTCCCCTGTCTCGTCCTTGACAAAGACCTTAACGGCGCTCGACAGCCCCTCCGTGCGTTGGACCTCTCCCTCGATGGTCACGCGCTCGCCCGCGTCGTCCCCACTGATGGATCCGATGTCGCGTCGCGCCGGCTCGGGGCCCGGGCCGGCGATCGCTTTCACTTCCCCTCCGAAGTGAGGCTCAATCTGAAGCTGCCCCTCGTATTCCGTCACTTCCCCGCCGGCGCGCACCGCGGCACCCAAGTTGAGTTTCGGCCTGTCCCAGCAATCGTCGAAGACGTTGTGCCACATCAGCAGTACGATGCGCCCTGACCCGTCGTCCAGCGTGAGCTTGAATCCCTGGGAGAAACTGGCCGCGCCGACAACGGTTCCCTCGACGGTGAGCTCCTCCCCAATGAGGTCAGCCGTAATCGTCCCCATGGAAGCCAGCTTGACAGAAGGTGTTGTCGTGAGCTCCGGCGACGCAGTGGCCGTGGGTTCGGTGGTGTGGGTCGGCGACGCAGTGGGCGAGGACGTATGCGTGTTCGTTGGCGTGCTTGATGGTGCTGGCGTTGCCGTCGGTGTGGCCGTGACCACGGCGGTCGGTGTGGGAGTGGACGCGTGAGTCTCCCCCGTTGTTGGAGTGCCAACCGGTGCTTGAGTTGGCGTTCGTGACGGCAGGGGTCTGGTCGTCGGATCCCCCCGGTTCAGGGTTCCACATCCAGCCGTGATGATTGCCAATCCGAGCAAAGGCGCCCGCCAAAGTGCTGGCCTGAACTCCCGGACGGGTCCCGTCTCGCTCACCTGCTGGCTTCTACTCCACCACTTCCAGTCCATCCGGTTCGGGTATGATCTCGAACGTGCCTTGGTACTGATCGAGCCTACCGGTCGCCTCAACCTCCGCACCTGACACCAGGCGGCCCGCACCCGCCGCGGCCTCGTAGACCTCCTGCCACAGAAGAAGGATGATGGTGCCGGTCTCGTCGCTCAATGGGAACTTGATCCCACGCGAGAAGCCCTGCGGCTCTCCAAGGGTGCCCGCCACTGTCACGACCTGTCCCAGGCCGTCGACCGTCAGGTCGCGGATCGACGTAATCGCTGGCGCCGGGGCAGGGGTCAGCACCTGTATATCGGTTGCCATCTCGGGAATCAACTCCAGTTCGCCTGCATACTGGGAGAGCTCCCCTTGAGCCCTGATCTGTGCTCCCGAAGCGAGGTCAGGCACACCTTCAACAAGCGACTGCCAGAGGAGCACGGTGGTGACGCCGGTGCCATCGTCCAGCGTCAGTTTGGCCCCTGCGGTGAACGGAGCAACCCGGGTGACGGTACCGTGCACGGCGACCCACTGCGCCAACGGAGCCCCGGCAAGCTCCCCAACGAAGTACCCTGTGGCGACGGGCACGTCCTGGTCGAGAGGGATGATATCGGCGGTTGACGCGGGCACCAGTTGCGGCGTCTCTCCGTAGAGCGAGACCGAGGCCGTCACCTCGACCGACTGACCCGCTTCAAGGTCAGGGGTAGCGTTGGAGAGAGCGATCAACTCGTCGCTAACCGCCAGGTCGATGGCGCCTGTTTCGTCTCGCAGCGTGATCAGGGTCAGCCCTTGGTAGGGCTCAGCCAACCTGCGTACCTGCCCCTGCACTTGTACGCGCTGATATCTGTCCTTTCGCCCTATGCCGCCGATGTGCCGTCGGACTGGGTCCGCGCGCGAGATCACAACGTGCTCTGGCAGGTCGACCGTCAGCGAGTGGAAATCATCTCGGATGCGGAGGGTGCCGGCCACAGAGACCTCATCGCCCAGCGCCGGCACGTTCCCCTGGTTGATCAGCGCTTCTGTCTGCGACCGGTAGGAAGCGACGTATAGGTCTCCCGTTCCATCGGACAGCCAGAAACCGAGGGCGCCAGTCCCAGAGTCGTAGGCGGGAACGCGGGTGCATCGGCCTTCGATGCGCACGTACGCGAGGTTCATCGTCGCGCCTGCCTGCCCGATTGCGATGGTGGGCACCTCGGCGCGTGAGGCGACGAGCCACAGCACCGCCACGCCAAGCGTGGCGAGTGCGATGGCAGCGCCCTTAATCGCACGGATTGGCACGCGACCCAGTAACCGGGCGCCGCAGTGAGGGCACGCGTCGTAGGGACCCACGAAGCGACCGCAACTCGGGCAGGCTTGGTTGGTTCGGCCTTTGGGCCGGAGGATCGGGGACGGTGTGCCGCGCAATGCCTTTCTCTCAAGTTCGGCAGCCAGCCGGTACCCCAGTGTACAACGGCTAGCGGTATCTGCCAAGCGGAGCTCTAGCCTTGGGCGCGAGTTGCCGTACGCTCCAATCGGTAGTAGAATCCCCGTTTCAGGCCCGTCCTTTGTGCAACCGGTACGACGTGGATGACGCAGCGTGGCACGAATGCGATCGTGTCAATCTGGGCCGACCGCGGACGCGTCAGGCGCCCGGAGTCCCTAACCGTCACGGCGTTCGATCCCACGGAGAGCAGGCCTATGGAGCGTAGAAGTCTCGAGGTCGACGTCGAGTTTCCGAGCTGCGAGAACTGTGGAGCCCCGCTGGCGCCCGTGCCGGACCGTGACCAGTTCCTGTGCGAGTACTGCGGCACCCTAGCGTTTCCGCGGCCCTCCCCTGATGGTGTGGTGGCACTGGGTGAGATGGGCGATGCCGAGTGCCCTCTCTGCTCAACGAAGCTGGTGAAGGGGGCCGTCGCCGAGGTACACGTCCTGCACTGTGCCAGGTGCCGAGGAATCCTGGCCGGTCGCGATGCCTTCTCGACCATCGTCAGGTTCCTCCGCGCTCAGGCATCCGGTGAGCCCGATCCAGTACGACCTCTGAATCGCCACCACCTGCAACGGGAGATTACGTGTCCGTACTGCGAGGAGACGATGGACACCCATCCCTACTACGGGCCCGGAAACGTGGTCGTCGACAACTGCGGACGCTGCGATGTGATCTGGCTCGACTGCGGCGAGCTGGCCATCATCCGCGACGCGCCGGGAACGGACCGCCGGACGTCGGGTGTTTTTCGTCCATCTGTGCTAGACTGGCTGTTTGATGACGGGCAGGGCTGGCCTTGAGAGGAGCAAGCGATGGGATTCCTCAACAAGATCACTTCTTCCCTGTTCGGGGGCGCAATGCGGCAAGGGGAGGCTCATTGGGAGTATGTCAGGTGCTCCCAATGCGGAGAGAGAATCCCGGTGCGGGTTGATCTGCGCCACGAACTGACACCCAGGTATGGGGAAGCAGAGGGGGCCTACTTCGTCCGCAAGGGCGTCATAGGCAGTGGTGACATGCGTTGCTTCCAGACCATCGACATCAAGCTCACGTTCGATGCACAGAAGCGGCTTGTTTCACGTGAGATCCACGGTGGGGCATTCATCTCGAAAGAAGAGTTTGATGACGGGATGCGGGTGCCCGAGGGCTGAAGATGAGACTCAGGGAATTCGTCCGTGAGTACGCAGTTGAGCTGATCGCCGGGTTCTTGGCCTTCCTGGGGGTCTTCCTGCTGGTGGAGCGGATGGAGATCCGGGTAACCATCCTTCGGCTGCTACGCCTGGGCTGGCGCGCCGTGTCTGGGACCCTCGAGGCCTTGGCGGGGGCGGTTGTCTACCGCGTCGTGCACATCACCACATCGGATCTCCTTGGGTTGGTGTTGATCGCACTGGCGATCGCCGTGGTACTCTGGCGGCTACGCGTGCGGTTGATGGAGCGTTACGCTGGGAGGACCTGCCCCCTATGCGGCGGTAATCTGCGGCGTCGCCATCGCCGCTGGTCAGATCGCGTGATGTCACTGCTGGTGCCGGTGAATCGCTATCGCTGCAGGAACAGCGAGTGCCAGTGGGAAGGGCTTAGGGCCACCAGGGATCAGTGATGGCCGGCATCGCTGATGGCCGGCATCGCTGATGGCCGGCATCGATGGCGTCCGGGGGCCGAACTCCCCAGACTTCCGACGGCATATGGGGAGGGGTGACTGCCGTCACGCGCTCTCGTCGCCATCGCCCGCTGGCTCGACAGCGGGCTACAGCTCGTGCACGAGGGCGCTGAACTCCTCGAAGGGAATCGCGGTCAGTGTCTCAGTGGTTCCGGCGCCGAACCTCTGAGCAAGTAGGGCAACCTTGGCCGCTGTGTTGGCGTCGGGGGCCTCGAAGATGTGGAGAAAGTCGTAAGGCCCCAGTAGCGCGTAGCTGGTTATGCTTGTGACCTCTGGATACCGGTCCGCCAGCTCGCCAGCAAACGCCTGCACCCGTTCTCCCAGAGATCGGACCTCCCCCGAGTCGCGTGGCGACAACCGAGAGAGCAATACGAAGGTGGTCATGACCTCGGCTCCTCCTTCATCCCGAATACACCCGCTACCCTAACGACGCCCAAACTCGCGGGCAAGTTGCTCAACCGTTAGCCGTATCATCGTGGGCCGACCGTGCGGGCAAGACCGCGGGCTCTCGCACTGCTCCAAGGCCCGGATCAACGACTCTATCTCAGGGTGTTCCAGCACCTTCCCGGCCTTGACTGCGGCTCGCTTACAGACCTGACGGGCTACGGCTTCCTCGATCGAGCAGGCCAGTGGCTCGTCACCCGCAAACAGCGCCGCCGCTAGATCGCCCAGCACCTGTCCGGCGTCCTCCTCGGCCACGATCGACGGCACCGCCCGCACGAGCATCGTGGAGCCACCGAAAGGCTCCACGTCGAAGCCGAGCCGGCCCAAGCTTCCAAGATGCTCCTTCAACAGACCGGCTGCCTCGGGTCCGAGGTCCACCAGCGCTGGCTCAAGGAGTACCTGCGAAGCGACTGCAGCCCGTTCCCGGTCGGCGAGCATTTGCTCGAAGAGCACCCGTTCGTGCGCAGCGTGCTGATCCAGTAGGTAGAGCCCTCCAGGTCCCTCTGCCAGGATGTAGGTCGCACCGAGCTGCCCAATCGGGCGCAGCGGTGGTATTGCTCCGCTCTGGGAGCGCGCGGCCAGGGCCCCCGAGAGCTGTAGTTGCCTGCTATCAGGATGCTCGGTTCGTCCTAAACCGAGCAACCGGTCGCGACGTCTCCAGGCATCGCCCGTCGTGTCCGCGTCGGGCCACGTTCTGTCGATCGCGCTCCGGTCCACCGGCCACGAACCGGCGTCGGCCACCGGTGAACGCTCCAGCAGCGTGCGCCTCACCGCCCTCTGCACCGCGCGAAAGACAGCGTCACTGTCGCGAAAGCGCACCTCGGCCTTGGTGGGGTGAACGTTCACATCCACGTCCGCCGGCGGCAAGTCAATTAACACGACGGCTAGCGGATAGCGGCCCGAGGGGAGGAGCCGGTGGTAGGCTTGAGTTACGGCGTAGGTCAGACTGGCGTCGTTTACCCAGCGCCCATTGACGAAGACGGTGATGTATGTGCGGTTTGCGCGGTGCACGGAGGGCGGCCCAACCAAACCAGAAACATGGGCATCCCCCTGTCTCTCCTGCTCATCGGATACGATCTCCAGGGCTTTCTCGCCGATCTCCAGTCCGTACATGGCGGCGAGAACGTCCCGCAGCTGCGCTGTGCCCGGTGATCGAAACGCAGTCCGGTCATCGTGGCTCAACAAGAAGCGAAGGCCAGGATAAGCAAGGGCATAGCGGGTGACCCAGCGGTCGATGTGCCGGCGCTCGGTCCTGTCGCTCCGAAGGAACCTGCGTCGAGCAGGGACGTTGAAGAACAGGTTCTCAACCGTCACCGTCGTCCCTGGCGTGCGTCCGATCTCACGGCGGGTCACGATCTGACCGCCCTCCACGAGCAGCGAGGTGCCCGCGGTCTCGACTGATGCCTGGGTAGCAAAGGTCATCCGGCTGACAGCGGCGATAGATGCCAATGCCTCCCCGCGGAAGCCCAAGGTCGTGATACGCTCCAAGTCTTCCGCCGTGGTCAGCTTGCTGGTCGAATGACGGTGGAGCGCCAGCTCGACCTCGCCACTTGGCACGCCGCAGCCGTCATCCACGACCCTGATCAGGTTCTTGCCTCCGCCACGCGTCGACACATCGATGCTGCTTGCGCCGGCGTCGATGGCGTTCTCGATCAACTCCTTGACGACGGAAGCGGGGCGCTCGACGACCTCACCGGCGGCGATCTGAGAGGCCACGTCCTCTGGCAAGACGCGAATTGGCATAGTCACCTCGGAGGTCCATTCTATCATAGGTCCTTGGTCAGGCAAGACTTCATCCTCGATGGTCTGTGAGCCTTGGGGTCCTTCTAATCCCGCCAACAGGATTGCCAAATCAAGGCTTTCCAGATATCATTGACATGGCCAGGGCAGATGGTTCAACAGGACCCCACGAGGATGCCATGCTAGACAACTTCTTTCAACCCGAGTCGGTTGCTGTGATTGGGGCCTCGCGCGATCCCGAGAAGCTGGGCTTTGCCGTGCTCAACAATCTCATCGAAGGTGGCTATCAGGGACGGCTCTATCCGATTAACCCCAAGGCCGACGACATCCTGGGATTGAAGGCATATGGTTCCGTCCTCGAGGTTCCATATTCAGTGGACTTGGCCGTCATCGTCATTCCTTACCCCATTGTGCCAGGTGCGCTCAAGGAGTGCGGTGAGAAGGACGTTGCCTGTGTGGTTGTCATCAGCGCCGGCTTCCGAGAGGCTGGGCGCGAGGGTCTGGAGCGAGAGCGAGAACTCATCGATATTGCAGAGGCGTACGATCTGCGCCTGATAGGGCCCAACTGTCTGGGTGTGATCGACACCGACACACCCCTCAATGCCACGTTTGCCGCTGGCATGCCGCCCGGTGGCCCGATCGCGTTCATGTCCCAGTCGGGAGCCCTGGGTACGGCGGTGCTCGACATGGCGATGGCGGGACGCGTGGGATTCTCCAAGTTCGTTAGCTTGGGCAACAAAGCCGATGTCAGCGAGATCGACCTCCTGGAGGCGTGGGGAGACGATCCGCGCTCGCGTGTGATTCTGATCTATGTTGAGGGCTTGCCCGACGGCCAGAAGTTCATCGATGTGGCTCGCCAGGTGACACGCCAAAAACCTGTGGTGGCGATAAAGTCCGGCGTGACCCAATCAGGCTCGCGGGCCGTCTCCTCACACACTGGCAGCCTGGCAGGGTCGGAGGCTGCGTACAAGGCTGCTTTCAGGCAGGCGGGGGTCACAAGGGCTGCCTCCATGGAGCAGCTCTTCGACTACGCTCTCGGATTCGCCTACCAGCCGCTCTTGAAAGGGAATCGCATTGGCATTGTGACGAATGCCGGTGGCCCAGGAATCCTGGCGACGGATGCGCTTGAGCACGCCGGGCTTCAGATCCCGCGGCTTAGCCGTGGAACGGTTGCTGCCCTGGAGGACTATCTGCCGGGTGCAGCCAGCGCAGCGAACCCCGTGGATGTCCTCGGAGACGCTATGGCCGACCGGTACGAGCACGCAGTCGATCTGGTCCTTGCCGATTCGCAGGTTGACGGCCTGCTTGTCATCGTCACACCCCAGGCGATGACCGAGATTGAGCATACGGCTCATGCCGTAGGCCGCATAGCCAACGAGAAAGCAGAGGAAGCAGGTAAGCCGGTGGTGGCGTGCTTCATGGGCGAGGCGCGGATCGACGCAGGTGTGCGGGTGCTTCGGGAGTACGGCGTGCCAAACTACCCCTTTCCAGAGCGAGCGGCTGGCGCGCTAGCGGCTATGGATGGGTATCGGCGCGAGCGAGGCAGACCAGTCTTCGAGCCTGAGCCCTGCCTGGTGTGCCAGCCACCCGTCAGGGAGCTGTTTGATCGAGTGCGCGAGGAAGGGCGGGTCTCCATCGGCGATGCGGAGGCGCGCGAGGTCCTGGAGGCATATGGCTTCCCCTTGCCGAAATCACAGCTTGCCGAGACGGCGGAGGAAGCGGTCGATATCGCAGCGGATATCGGCTACCCGGTCGTCCTGAAAGTCGCTTCCCCGGACATCCTGCACAAGACCGATGTGGGAGGTGTCAAGATCAACCTGAGTTCGCCCGGGGACGTAAGGGATGCCTTCGACTTGATCATCTATCGAGCTAGCCGGTACATGCCTGATGCGCGCGTGTGGGGTTGCCTGGTGCAGGAGATGGTGACAGGTGGTCGCGAGATACTGGTTGGGATGAACCGCGATCCCCAGTTTGGCCCGCTGGTCGCGTTTGGTCTCGGTGGCATCTACGTGGAGGCCCTGAAGGACGTTGCGTTCCGAATAGCACCGTACAGCCGCCAAGAGGCCGAGGAGATGATCCACGAGATACGTTCGTATCCCCTCCTGGAGGGTGTGCGCGGCGAGGCGCCAGCTGACCACCCGGCGATGATCGACGCACTGATGCGGATCAGTCAGCTGGTCACCGAGTTCCCTGAGATCGTTGAGCTCGACATCAACCCTTTGGTCGTCTTCGAGGAGGGCCACGGAGC
>JASFVG010000198.1:0-8480 GCA_050049955.1 Anaerolineae bacterium
AGGCAGCCTCATCGCCGCTCAGATCAGTCACGGAGGCATGCAGGCCAACAGCACGGCCGTCTCCCAACCCGTCGCGCCCTCAGCAATTGACGCCCCGTTCTTGTCGAGGCCTGCCCGGGAACTAACGGTCGTGGAAATCGAAGGCCTAGTGCGGGCCTACGCCGACGCAGCGTGGCGCGCTCAGGAGGCCGGGTTTGACGCTGTCCAGCTTCACGGAGCCCACGGCTATCTGATAAGCCAGTTCCTCTCGCCGTTTTCCAATCGGCGCACCGATGAATGGGGCGGCGATCTGGAAGGTCGGATACGGTTTCTCCGCACTGTCTGCGCGGCAGTTCGGGACCAGGTTGGTCCCAATTACCCCGTCTTCATCAAACTCGGGATGCAGGATGCGGTGGAAGGCGGGTTGAGCCTTGGAGAAGGAGCGAAGGTGGCAGCCACACTCAAGGGAATGGGACTGGTCGCCATCGAGATCAGCGGCGGAATCGGGGGCGCGACCAGTCTGAACACCCCAACTGGGATGCGTGCCCCGGCCGACGAGGCCGTCTTTCGGCCCTGGGCACGCGCCGCCCGGTCAGCATCATTGCTGCCCATTGCCCTCGTCGGCGGGCTCCGCTCCATCCAGGTCATGGAGGACCTACTCGAAACGGGAGACGCCGACTTCATCTCGCTCTGTCGCCCGCTAATCTGCGAGCCGGACCTACCAAAGCGACTCCGCGACGGTATCCAGGATCGCTCAAGGTGCATTTCCGGCAGCCGGTGCTGGCCCGACAGCTGCGGCGAGGGCATTGCCTGCCGTTGTCCCGTTGACAGGTCGTGATCCTGCCGCGGTGGCCGCGGCGAAGACGGGCCGGGCTGCTGGCTCAACTTGCCAAGACTCACGGGGAAGTCCGTAAGATGCCACAGTGACGCTGGGGGCGACCGTCCGGCGCCCGAGCGCTCCCGATCGGATGTGGCGCCCTCTGCCTGCCGTCTCGCTGGCTCAGCCGCCTGCGCCACTTCGATGGTCTTGACCTCTCAGCCAATGGTGGCCTCTCCCGACCACCCCTTCCGATCGGCAGAAACCAAAGAACTCTACCTGGCGCGCTATGCCCGTCGGGCCGAGGATGGGCCCGTCCCATTTAAACCAGTGCTGGTCACCACTGGCTATGGCGACATCTTCGTCCGTACGAGCGGGCCTGAGCGGGCCTGCCATTCGCCCTGCTCGCCGCACCTGTCGCAGGTTGGCACGGTTCGTTCACCGCCCGGCGTTGAAGAACGGATTGGATGTGGAGGCCCTCTAGCTTGCCACACCTTTGGGCATTTCTCCGTTGGAACTGTGGGGGAGTCGTCCGGTTGCGACGTTGCGCCCGGACCACGCGTGAATCCACGGCGCTTCCGAGCCAGTTCGCCTTGCCCATGAATGGCCTGTCGAGTACACTAAGTCCCCGGGGAAGCCCGGCCATAATGCGGGCACCGCGAGTACCGCCTGACAGTGCAAGGAGGGGATACCTGTATGGACGTTGTCGTGATTAGCGCCAGCCCAAATGAAAACGGCTTGACCGCGGCCTGCGCGAGCGCAGCTATCGACGGCGTGCGAAGCGCTGGCGGCCAAGCGGAGGAGATCCGCCTAAGTGACCGCGAGGTCAGCATGTGCGCAGCCTGCCGCGACGGTTGGGGCACCTGTAGGACTGCCCACACGTGCCAAGTCCAGGACGGTTTCCAGGCGCTGCATGCCCGGGTTCTTGATGCGGACGCCCTGGTGCTCGTTAGTCCGGTGTACTGGCACGAGATGAGCGAATCGGCAAAGGCCCTTGCCGACCGCCTGCGTCGCTGCGAGGCCACTCGCGGAGCCGAGAGCGGCCTTTCCGGCAAGCCCATCATCGCCGTGGCCGCCGCGGGTGGGAGTGGAAACGGGATGATCACCTGCCTGGCAAGTATGGAACGCTGGATCAAGCATACCCGGGCCAGGGTCTACGATCTTCTCCCTGTAAACCGCTGGAGCAGGGAGTACAAGCTGGCGGCTATCGAGGCCGCTGCCCGCGCAATGGTCGAAGACGCAGCTGAGGAGTAGCTCGCCACTTGCGGGTCGATCATTGGAGACGATCCTGTCCCGCAGATGCGTGAGTCGACGTGGGGAAGCGGGAGCGAACCCTGATGTCCAAAGCTGTGCGGTCCTACTACGCTGACTTGGGAGAACGCGAGTGGTCACGCCTGGTCACGCCATTAGGCGCGATTGAGTTCGCCGTCAACACTCGCGCAATCGAGAGGCACCTCCCAGCCTGCTCGAGTGTGCTGGACATCGGCGGCGGCCCGGCGCGCTATGCCCTTTGGCTCGCAGAACGCGGTCACCGAGTCACGTTGGCCGACCTATCGCCCGACCTGCTCGCCATTGCCCGGCGCAAGATCGCCCAATCACCTCAGGGCAATCACGTTGAGGCGATCGTCCAGGCAGATGCCCGCGACTTAGGTCGCTGGGCGGATGGATCCTTTGATGCCGCACTCAGCCTGGGACCTTTCTATCACTTGCCGGACCAGGAGGACCGGGAACAAGCCGCCGCCGAGCTGGCGCGCGTGCTACGCCCCGGCGGCCTGGCCTTTGTCGCGTTCATGACGCGCTACGGCTTCCTGCGGCGCACGGCGGCCATCCCCGACGAACGCCATCGCCTCACGCAGCCGGCGTTCGTAGCGCGCCTCCTGGAGGACGGCGTGTTCATCAACGATGTGCCCGGCAGGTTCACGTACGGCTACGGCGCAGACCCCGGCGAGATCGCGCCATTCCTTCAAGGCCATGGGTTTGAGACTGTAGAGCTACTAGCCTCTGAGGGCATCGGGTGGGGTATTCAGGACGCCCTGGCAGACATGGTCACCGCTAGTCCTGCGTCCCACCAGGCCATGCTCGACATCTTAGTGCGCACCGCCGACAACCCCTCCATCCTGGGTGCTTCGGACCACCTGCTGTACGTGGGGGAGAAGGCAGTTTGAGGCCGCGAGCGCGGCAGAGGGACAGGACCGCGGTGAGGGCGATAGCGCAGCCAACCATTGACGGGGCCTTCGCCAGGGTGGAATCGTGACCCTTCGCGTCGCTGCCCGCTCGATCAGCGGATACGTCTATGAGCAGCTGCAGCAGGGACCGCCCGTACAGCTCCAGGTCCTGGCCGTCTTTCAGAATGCCTGCAATCTCGTCTGCTCTGACAGGCGGCGCCCTCACCGACCAGTCATCGCCCTCGTGAACCCTGCCCTCGGAGACGGAGTGCTGAGCATCGTACTAGATGGCACACCGTGGGCCGTGGCGGCGCTGGAGCCAGGTGTGCCGGGGCAGTTGGACGGAGACGTACTCCAGGTCGGTGGTCTGGAGGTCGACTGCACCCAGGCCGGGGTCTGGGAACCTCAGCCGGACTGGGCTTACCTACGATCCCGTCGGGCCGCCATGGAGGCCGCTTTTCCGACACTCCGTGCCTTGGCTCTCGAGGGTGGGTGCGACGCCAGTCTCTTGGCCCTGCTTGATGAGACGCGCCGCAGGAATCGCCCCCGGGACGCTAGCTGCGGGGCTGCCCGTCGCTGCCTCAATCCTCTCAAACAAGGCTGGATCGGCGACATGGCACGCCTGCACGAAGGCGTCGCTGGCCTCGCTGGACTGGGGTGCGGCCTCACGCCCGCGGGTGACGACTTCCTGTCCGGGGCAAGCATCTGGGCCTGGGTAGCCCACCCCACCCCCGTGCCCTTCTGCGAATCCATCGCCATTGCTGCTGCAGCCCGAACCACGACGCTATCAGGCGCGTTCCTGTGTGCCGCGGCCCGGGGCGAGTGTGGTCCCGCGTGGCAAGTGCTGCTGGCGGCGCTAGCTCAGGGTAATGACGGGGCGATGGCCCAAGCAGTCAAGGATGTGCTCGCCTACGGTGCAACCTCCGGCGGCGACACGCTCGCGGGGTTCCTGTGGGCGGGGACCCAGTTTAGCCTTACTGGGTAGATTTGCAGGGGGAGGGTCTTCGACCGTCCGGCATCGCACGCCCCCGGCGCCGGCCTGGGTGGGCTACACACCTGTCAACTAGGCATCGACGGGAACCATCAGCCGGACCGCCGAGATGCCCCAGCACCCATCGTCATGCGTCAGGATAATGGTCGCGGATATCGTTAGCTGCACCTGCTTCTCCTCATCGGACTTGGTCGTATCGAGAAGGTCCACCTTCCCATCCCCCAGTGCCACCGCGTCGGACAAGAGCCGGACGGACATGGATCGAGTCTTGTGCACCAGTCCTTCCGGCAAGTTGGGGAAGACGCTCCTCCCGTAGATCCTCTGAATGAGCCTCCGGCCGCGGAGTTCGAGGCCGTTGTAGAAGTGGAAATCGCCGTCCTCGTGAAACAGAGACGCGAGTGCCTCGGCATCTCTGGCATTCCACGCCCCGTCGAACGCAGACACCAGCTGAGATGACAGCGCCTCCACCTCGCTCACGATTCCTTCCTGAGCCATTCCTACGCGCATGCCTCCAGTGTTGGGGTAGACAGCGGGGGATGGGCCGAGTGCTATGCCCGAGCCGCCTTCAGCGCCCCTACGTCAGCCAGATCGCCGAACGGTGATGTGCCCGCAGTTCCCACACCGCGTGAGCGGCAGGAAAAGCAGGAGCAGAGTGGCGATCGGTGAAGCGATGAGCAGCGGCAAACCCACGCCGACCATGGTCAGAGCCAAACCCGGTATCAGAATTACGACGCCCGTCGAGAGCGCGAGAAAGACTCGAAACCTCCACCGGACCTTGCGCAGGAGGTCCTCTGCTCCACACCTGCCGCACTTGTTGACAGCCAAAATTCTACCTCACTTCCCCTGATGCTCAGACAGGAGCGCCCCGGTCGCAAAAGCCAGACATCAGGCGGCTTAGCCGCTCCCGTACCTAGCTCTCTTGCTCCTGTAAACCCAGGTAGATCTTCTCCGCTGAGAGCGGCAGGTCGTTGAACCGAATGCCGAGAGCGTTGTTGATCGCGTTGGCTATGGCGGGTGCGGTCTGTACCATGACGTGCTCCCCCACGCCGCGAGCGCCCCAGGGGCCATCCTCTAGCGGTGTCTCTACGTAGTCGCCGCAAATCTCCTTTGGAACGTCCGCCGCGTTGAGAATCCGATAGTCTACTAGGCTGGGGTTCAGGGGCCGGCCCCCTTCGTCAAACTGGAGGCCCTCGAAGGCTGAGCTCATTCCGTGAACCGCGCCCCCCTCGATCTGGGCCATAATCAGGTCAGGATTGATGGCCTTTCCCACGTCGTAGGCGCTGGAGATCCTCAGCACCTCCACCTGCCCGGTCCCCGTATCCACCTCCAGGTCGACAGCCTGAGCACCCACGGTGTAGTGCACGACCGCGCGAGTGCCTTGCCCCGTCTCAGGGTCGAGGTTAGTGACGTAGGTCGGCATGAACCTCCCGTGGCCAACAATGGGCCCTCCCTTCCAGCCCTCGAACCCCTCGTTCGGCAACCCATAGACAACCAAGTCTTGGAGGGGCTGCTCCTCCTCCGATCTGTAGGAGATGATCTTTCCATCCTTGATGTCCAGGTCGCCCGGATCCTCGCCCCACTGCTCGGCAGCAAGCTCAAGCACCTGTCGCCTCGCATCCTCAGCCGCGGCCTTCACTGCGTTTCCCATTGACCAGGTTATGCGGCTAGCAACCGTCTGCCACTCGTATGGACTGTACTTGGTGTCTACCGGGACCGAGATCCGGACCCACTCATAGGGCACTCCCAGCGCCTGGGCGGCCACCTGGGCCGCCACGGTGAAGGCGCCTTGGCCCAGCTCCTGGGCACCGATCTCAACGTTCACTGTGGCGTCCTCGTTGAATCGCACGATGGCGGAGCTGCCGGCGTTCGGCGGCATCGCAGGAGCCTTCCACATAATAGCGATGCCTTTCCCACGTCTCTTATGCGGGGCGCTCGGTTCCTCCTGCCTCCCCCAACCGATGGCCTTGGTCACACTGTCGATGCAGGCACCCAGGTCAATGGCCGGCATCTCCATCCCTGTCAGTATAGTATCACCCGTCCTGACGCAGTTGCGTCGGCGGAACTCCGCTGGGTCCATGCCGATTCTCTCGGCCAACTGATCCATGATCTGCTCGATACCCCAGTGGATCTCGGGCATGCCAAACCCGCGCATGGCGCTGCCGATCGGCGCGTTCGTATAGACGCAGTAGGAATCCCCCGTCACGTTGGGGATGTCATAGGGACCGGTGCACGAGTACCCGGCAGCGCGGGCGATGTTGACACCATAGTCGTTATACGCGCCGCCGCTGAAGTAGTAGCGCGTCTCCATGGCCAGCAGATTACCGTCGGCGTCACAACCGATCTTCGTCTGCGCCACCAGCGCCTGGCGCACGGTAGTGCCGATGAACTCCTCCTCGCGCGTCATGCGCAACTTGACCGGGTGCCCCTGGACCGCCTTTGCCAGCGCCACGGCGTAGACTTCCATCGAGACCCCGGCCTTTCCTCCGAACCCGCCACCTACGTAGGGGGAGATGACGCGCAGGTCGCCGTGGGGGATCCCCAGGCTCTTGGCGATCAGGTCGCGCTGGGCGAAGGGAGACTGGGAGCTGGTCCACAGGGTAACCTCGCCCAACGGCTCCCACAGGGCAATGGCGGCGTGCGGTTCGATGGGAACGTGCTGGATGCTTGGCAGACGAAAGGTGCCTTCGACGACGGCCGCGCACTTGGGCCAGGCCGAGGCCACGTCGCCTTTTCGCAGCTTGAAGTGTTCTGAGATGTTGGTCCCCGGCACGGGGAAGATGAAGTTGGCTACCTCGTAGTCACCCAGATCAGGATGGAGCAGCGGAGCGTCTGGCTGCGCTGCCTCGACCGGGTCGAAGACCGCTGGCAACTCCTCGTACGCGACTTCGACCAGGCGGGCGGCCTTCTCTGCCAGATCCTGACTGCTGGCAACGACGCCTGCAACGGGCTCTCCGACAACGCGCACGCGGTCGCAGGGGAAGATCGGACGATCAATCAGGTACAGCCCGATGCGTGTGTTGACATCCCTGCCCGTCACCACCGCTTTGACGCCAGGCAGAGCCACGGCCTTGCTAGCATCAACCGCTACGATCCGGGCGTGGGCATAAGGACTGCGGACCAGGCGAGCGTGGTAGAGGCCGGGACCAAACTGCATGTCGTCGACAAAGACCGCGGACCCGGTGACCTTCGCCTGGATGTCCACCCTCGGGACGCTCTTTCCGACGGGTTCAGCTGTCAAGGTCCGCTCGCTTCCGATCATTCGGAGCCTCCCCCTGTCGGCGCTCCTACCGAACCGCTTTCCGGCGCCGGCCCCGCCGACGCTTCTGCAAGCACCGCTCCCCGCGCGGCGGCCGACCTCACTGCAGCGGTTTGAACAGCTTCGATGATACGCAGATAGCCCGTGCAACGGCAGAGATTGCCCACCAGCGCCTCGCGCACGTCGTCGGCGGTCGGATCAGGGTTGCGTCTAATCAGGGAAAGCCCCGACATCAGCATGCCGGGAGTGCAGAAACCGCACTGCACGGCGTTGTGGTCGATGAAAGCCTTCTGCAGCGCGTGCAGCTCGCCATCCTGAGCCAGACCCTCGACGGTCGTGACCTCTCGGTCGTCCGCTTCCACCGCCAGCACCATGCACGCGTTGACCGGATCGCCGTCCAACAGTACGGTGCAAGCGCCACATTCGCCTGCCTCACACCCGTTCTTGGTGCCGGTGAGCGCCATCCGTTCCCGAAGCATCTGTAACAGCGTCATGTTCGAGGTGACGACCAGACATTCCCTTCCGCCGTTCACGGTTACTGATATGGTATGGTTTGCCATGCTATCTCTCTCTGTTGAGTGCTCACACTGCCCTCATCCGCCCCCACGCGTCCCTCAGGCCCCGAAGCGTGAGGTTGTGCACCATGGCAGTTCGATAGGCTGCCCCGGCCCGAACATCGTCGATGGGAGCCGCGGCCTCGGCCGCGAGCCGGGCAGCTATGGCAAATGACTCCTCCCCGGGCGGACGCGCGGCAAGCACCGCCTCTGCCCGCATCGCGCGCACGACCGTCGGCGCTACAGCGCCAAGTCCCACCCGAAACGCATACCTCTTGCCCTCCGCGGTCGCTTCGCTTGAGGCCGCGCTCACCTGCGCGTCGACTGGGAAGCCCAGGACCTCTACGCTCACAAGGGCCAGATCACCAAGTCTGTTGCGGCTGAGTTTCAGGTGACGGCCGACAGCTCCGGATAGTGGAGCCGGGAAACGAACGGCGGTGACGAACTCACCAGTCCGGAGGGCAGTCTCGCCGGGCCCGAGGAAAAAGACGCCGATCGGTACCTCTCGCTCGCCAAACCGGTCGGACCCCATTCCCCCAAGCGGTCCATAGACGACGACGCGACCATCAAGAACCAGCGTCGCTAGCGCAACGTCCGCGCAGGGAGACGCGTTGCACAAGTTCCCTCCGATCGTGGCACGGTTGCGCACCTGGTAGGAACCAACTGAGCTAGCCGCGTCAGCCAGCGGTGGGTAGCTGGCGCCGATCACGGGGTGCTG